>JANQIY010000360.1 GCA_028281965.1 Candidatus Gastranaerophilales bacterium | reverse complement strand
CTTGTTTCCAATTCCTTTCCAATTTTTTTCCGTTTTTTCCAATTTGTCTCAAACCCAAAAAACAGCCTCAATCTCGCACAGGTTATAGATTTATGCCAGCTTCCCAAAATTCAAAATTGGAAAAAAACCTATAGATACAAAAGTCGGTGATTATTTCAAATATAAAAGCCCATAATCCTTACAGATTACGGGCTTTTATGGTGGAGACGGAGAGATTCGAACTCTCGTCCAGAACGGGCACAAACAAACCTCTACGAGCGTAGGTTACTGTTTAAGTCGTCAAAGCCGGGCTAGCAACCGCACCCTTGACTAAGACCAAGCATTTTTCAAGTCATGCCTGACCTTGAGGATTAGCTTTGCTTAGTGTATCCTCATTCGCTAAGCGCATCCGGCATAGGTGACCGGGTAATTCGGCCGGAAGGAACTACCCGGTGGCACTTCAAAGACTAAGCAGCTTTTGCTACAGGTCCGAAGTTTAATGCAACTACATTATCGTTGGCATTTGATTTTTTTTGCTCGTTGATAACGGAGAACAGCGCTCCGGCTCGCAGCCTGTTTCCACCAATGCGCCCTGTCAAATCCAGAACGTCCCCATGGTATTTTTTCCTGTGTCATTCTGATGTTTGCTGAAAGGTTTCAAAGATTCCTCGTTTTTACCCAGAATGACGGTTGGATTTATGAAATTTTCAAAGTGCGTTTTAATTAACTTGCCGAAGGTCGGACTCGAACCGACACGGTGTTGCCACCGGTAGATTTTGAGTCTACTGCGTCTGCCATTTCGCCACTTCGGCATAAAAGTTAATGTAGACTCATTTTTTATCTGTAACATTCATATTATCAGATAAAATACCCGATTTCCAGTGTTCTATTGAGTTTATACTCTCTATTAAGCCATGTAAATTTTAATTATAAAGACTCTAAATTCCCTCTATTTGTTCCTTTTGAAGTATTTTTAGAAAAATTTTATAAAAATTTTTCTAAAGAAATTATTCATTAATTCCGATAGTAATTTATATGAGGAGTACATTTCACAGACGTAAAAAGTAATTAAGATATAAATTTAGCGGAAAAACCACAGCCTCCAGCCTATGCAGAGGGGATTTAGTCTTGGAAAAAATTCTGCTATCCCTTGCGAAGTCCGCAATACCTCGCTTCGTAGTCTTAAAAACTTTATGCGGCAATAGATAAGGAAGGAAAAAATTAATGAGTTCTCAAAGCAAGCACACTTATTCAGCTTTTATCTATGAAAATGATAAGCACTATCTGGCTGACTGTTTATCTTTAAACATCGCATCCGCAGGCAAATCCCCCGATGAAGCCATCGAGAACCTTCAACAGGAAGTTAGCAAAGTACTAAACGGGAAAAGGTTTTCTCTAAGACCTCTTTATGAAAAAAGATAGTAATCGAAGATGACAAAAAGCCGGCAAAATTAATTTCGCCGGCTTTTTCAATCTTTTTTAAACCGGCTTTAAGGAAGTTTTCTTGTCATAATTTCCTTGGCTTTTTTGTCATAAAGCTTTTCAAAATACCAGCGCCCTTTAAAATCCCCGTCTTCATCAAAAACATACTGGTCATACTCTGATATATAATAACTTGCCCCTACCAATTTCCCTTTATTATTGTATTGATAAGCTATATAAGGGAATTTATCGTGATTCCCCTTAATTATATCAATATATTTAAGCCCGCCAAGCGCGTCATAGTAGTAAATATTATCTTTGTCATTAAGGTACTTCACGCCATAAATTACCAAAATTTTACCGAACAGGTAAAATCCTGCCAGTTCTCTTTCTCCAAGGTTTCTGATGTCTTCTTTTAGCGCCCTTCTGTTTATTCTAACATTCGGGTCTTTTTTATAATCTGTAATCTGCCCTATGTCAATTTTTTCCTGAATATCCCCGAACAATAAATTCCTGTAATAATTTATGGTCTCATTTCGCTCTTTTTGATTTAAGAGCGGCCAGTCCAGTTCTACCTCCCCAGTCAGGGTTTTGGCTTTTGAGAAAGATGCTGTTAAAATAAAAATTAGCGCAAAAATTGCATATTTCAAAGCTTGTTTCATAATAATTACCATTATTAATTTTAATAAGTATAAAATACATGAAAAATATCTAAAATAGAAGCAGAAAGCAAGGTAAGTTTATGAGCGAATGTTGCAGCTGCGGCAAAAAAAGAAAGTTCGATTATTTATTCTGGTCAACGTTTATAATTTCGGTTGGCGGTTATATTTTGTATGCAATAAGCCCTCCGTTTCTTGATGCAATCCCTGCGTTGAAGGAATTTACCCTGAATGTACACGAAAT
The DNA here is from genome assembly GCA_028281965.1 of Candidatus Gastranaerophilales bacterium. Classification (GTDB taxonomy): domain Bacteria; phylum Cyanobacteriota; class Vampirovibrionia; order Gastranaerophilales; family UBA9971; genus JANQEB01. Next base: position 4,231 of record JANQIY010000360.1, on the reverse strand, counting down.
CCTGGGCAAAATGTGGTGGGGAATTGTAATAGGCGTGCTTTTAGTGGGAATCATAGCCCTTATCCCCCGAGAGATCGTGGTAAACCTGATGGGAAAGGATAGAAACACAAAAAGTATTTTCCGGGCGGCAATAGCCGGAATTGTCCTGGATTTGTGCTCTCACGGGATTTTACTTATAGCAATGAAGCTTTATGAAAGAGGAGTAAGGCTTTCACAGGTAATAGCTTTTCTTATAGCAAGTCCCTGGAATTCCCTTTCACTTACTATAATCCTTATAGCCCTGATTGGCTGGAAATGGACGTTAATTTATATCGTTTTATCCTTTTTAATAGCTGTTATATCAGGTTTGATAACAGAACTGCTTGTCAAAGAGGGTGTTTTAAAGGACAATCCCCGGAAAGTGGACATTCCTGAAAATTTTTCGGTTAAAAAAAGCTTTAAACAGGAATATGGAGATAAAAAATTCACAGAGGTTGTTAATTTCAAACTATTTATAGACACTTTCAAAGAAAGCGAAATGATTTTAAGATGGGTATTTTTAGGAGTGGTTGCAGCGGGAGTTATACGGACATTTGTCCCGACTGATATATTCACGGCTTTCTTTGGCCCTACTTTTATAGGTCTATTGCTGACCCTTGTAGCAGCTACGGTAATAGAAGTCTGCTCGGAAGGTAGCGTTCCCATAGCTTATGATCTTTTTTCAAGGGCGGCTGCACCGGGAAATGCTTTTCTCTTTCTAATGGCAGGAGCATCAACCGATTACACCGAAATTATGGCATTAAAAGAGACCACAGGCTCCTGGAAAGTGGCGTTTTTCCTGCCGGTTGTTACGGTCCCGCAGATACTTGTGCTGGGATATATTTTAAACACTTTTAGTGGAGGCTGAAAAAGACGGCCATTGCAAGCCCTACCACGCAGCAGTAAACAGCGAAAATATTCAGCCTGTTTTTGCTTATAAAAATTATGAAATATTTTATGCAGTAATACCCGACCAAAGAGGAAACCAGGGTCCCCGCCAGGATCGCCGTCCAGTTAAACCCTGCAAAACCGCCTATCAATGACAGCTCAAAAGAATGAAAAATTGCCACCATAAGTATTATAGGAATACTCAAAAGAAACGAATACCTGGCACAGGTTACACGGTCAAGCCCGGAAGCCAGTCCTGCGGCAATGGTTGTCCCTGAGCGCGATAAACCCGGGGCAACTGCCAGTCCCTGAGCCAGTCCTATAATTATCGCCCGTTTCCAGCCGATTAACGTGTCCCGTTTTTTAAATTTTTGAGAAATATATTCCGTGGAAAAAAGCAATGTCCCTGTAAATATCAGGATTAATCCTACCGCAGAAGGGTTATGGATAAGGGACTCAAATTGGCTCTTCAAAGGGAGCGCTATCGCAACCGTTGCCATTGTCCCGATCGCTATGTAAAAGGGAATTTTAGCCTCCGGATCGGTTTTTATAGAGCCGTCCTTCCAGGCTGAATAAAATGTCCCGGAAAGCTTAACAATATCGTGACGAAAGTAAATCAGCACCGCCAGAAGGGTTCCCACATGGAGCATAATGTCAAAAAAGACTTCCTCGCTGCCTCCTGATGATAAAGGTTGGCCCGTGACGAACTTATAGATTGATGAAGTCAAAACAAGGTGACCTGAGCTGCTTATAGGCAGGAATTCGGTTAACCCCTGCACTATTCCCGTTATTATCGCCTGTTTAATATCCAATTTTTTTCCCCTTTTTTATTCAGGAATAACAAAATTTTAGCATGACCTTTTTATCACTCAATTAGCAAACAGGTTTGTAAAATTTTTTGCTGTTTTCTTATGGGTTTATCCGGTGGATTTTTTACATAAAATTTTATTTGCTTTAAAATCTAATGTAAAAAGCATCCAGGGAGTTATAATATGCAAAACCCGCAAATCAGAGTAAGAATAGCGCCGAGTCCTACAGGAAACCTCCATGTGGGAACAGCGAGGACAGCTCTTTTTAACTGGCTTTTCGCAAGGAAAAACAACGGAAAATTTATTTTAAGAATAGAAGATACAGACCTTGAAAGGTCTGAGGAAAAATATGTCCAAAATATTTATGACAGCCTAAAAGCAATCGGCCTGAACTGGGATGAAGGCCCTGATATAGGCGGGGAATACGCACCCTACAGGCAATCTGAGCGTACTGAAATTTATCGGGAGTATGCCCAAAAATTGGTTGAATCAGGCCATGCATATTACTGCTGGTGCTCAACTGCGGAGCTGGAAGCTGAAAAAGAGATTGCGCAAAGGGAAAAAAGAGATTTTGTATATTCGGGAAGATGCAAAAAATTCTCCCGCGAAGAAACGGAAAAATACCGCCAGGAAGGCAGAACCCCTGTGATTCGCTTTTCAATGCCGGCTAAAAAACTAAAGTTTAATGACATGGTAAAAGGCGAAATTGAGTTTGACACAGCGCTAACAGGCGACTTTGTTATTATGAAGTCAAATAACACACCCACTTATAATTTTGCGGTGGTCGTAGACGATGCTGAAATGAAAATTAGCCACATAATCCGTGGTGAAGACCATATTTCCAATACTCCCCGGCAGATTTTAATTTATGAAGCCCTTGGCCTGGAAATCCCGCAGTTTGCCCATCTTGGAATGATACTTGCCCCCGACAGGAGCAAACTCTCCAAAAGGCACGGCGCTACCGCCGTAAACGAATTCATAGACCAGGGATATCTTCCGGAAGCATTCGTAAATTTCCTGGCGCTTCTTGGCTGGTCACCGCCTGACGGAGAAGAAGTTAAGCCGTTAAGCGAGATTATAACCCTGTTTAACATAGACAAAATTTCTTCAACTCCCGCTGTATTTGAATTTGATAAGCTAAACTGGCTAAATGGCACTTATATCAGGAATTTACCCATAGAAAACATTACCCAAAGAGCAAGAAAATATCTTGAAAAGTCTGATTTATCCGCATATTCGGAAAAACAACTCCGGGAAATAGTTGAAGCAGTTAAAAATAACCTGGTAAAACTTAGTGAAATTGCGGATTCTATAAGTTATTTCTTTGGAGAAGACGTGAATATCGACGATCAAATCAGGGAAACCATCCTGAAAACAGAGCAAAGCCAGCAGGTACTGAGGGAATTTTCCGGGCTCGCAGCTGAACTTGACTACCGGGACGCAGAAGGGATTAACGAAAAGCTGGGCGAGTTCAGAAAACAAATGAAACCCCTGAAGCCTAAAGACGTTATGTGGGCAGTGAGGGCCTCCCTTACAGGCAGGACTCACGGAGCTGATATTGCAGTGGTAATAAAGCTGCTGGGTAAAGAACGGACACTAAGAAGAGTCCAAAACGCAATAACTGCAACTGTATAAAGTCATATTGTAAAAACATTAAGGAGAAATGATAAATGACGTCCCCCTCAGAAATCGCCTCAAACCTCTTAATATGCAATACCCCGATAGTTTCTCATAATATTTCGGTTTTGCGGGATAAAAACACTAGTCCTGAGATGTTCAGGGCAGCAGTCAGGCGAATTTCACAGGTGCTTATAAACAGGGCGTTTGAAAATATCCCGCTTAAAAAAACTAACGTAGAAACACCCTTAATGCCTGCTGAAACCGAGGTAATAGACCAAAAGGCGGAATTTATTATAGCTCCGATATTAAGAGCAGGCTTAATTTTTTCAGAAGTTGCAATGGACATACTGCCGCTTGCAAAAGTTCATCATATAGGCCTGTATAGGGATGAAGAAACCTTAAAACCTGTTTCTTATTATAATAACCTGCCCAAAAACTTTGTCAGTCCATCTGATGTTTATGTATATGTTTTTGACCCGATGCTTGCTACCGGAGGTTCAGCGGTTGCAGCAGTACAATTGTTTACAACTCTTGGAGTGCCGGAGGAAAATATTACTTTTGTTTCACTAATTTCAGCCCCGGAAGGCGTTTCCAGGCTCTCCAAATCATTTGGAAGAATAAATATATTAACCGGCAGCCTGGACAGCCACCTGAACGATATTGGCTATATACTCCCCGGCCTGGGCGATGCCGGAGACAGGACTTTTAATACCCATAGACCAGCCGGTGCTTAGGTTTATTGAATTGAAAAAATATTAAAATAAGGAGTAAACAATAAAAACTTAAGTGTTTTTAAAGTTTTCAAAAATTCATTCTCCCTCCACCCACCCAATTTTTTCTTTGGTCTCGCTTCCCTCCCTTCGGTCGGTCGCTCGACCGAAAAAATTTAATAAGGA
>JANQIY010000329.1 GCA_028281965.1 Candidatus Gastranaerophilales bacterium | reverse complement strand
GAAAAAATTCTTACACATCGTGTCATGCCGCACTTGAGAAGCCTGCCCCGTGCTTTGGGGGCATCTATCCGGCAAACATAATAGACAATAGCCCTGACTAAATAGAACCCGCATCAGATACGAGGGTAACACTTACGTAAAAACTTTTTCAATCTTCCTTAGTCACGGGTTTGTTGATGATAAGCCCAGGCTGAATGAGTATGGATGCTCTCAAATGCCTCGCAATCAACTTCAAACCAGGTAATTTCCGGCATTTTCCCTATTTCGGCAATAATATCGCGTAAAATATCCTCTACAAACTTGGGATTATTATAAGCCAGCTCGGTTACATATTTTTCATCCTCCCTTTTTAATAAGGGAAAAATAGGGCTGCTAGCGCAATTTTCGACTAATGCTATCAAATCTTCAAGCCAGACCATTTGTTGCGGGGCATAGCTGACGTTAAGTTTTACTAAAGTCCGCTGGTTATGAGCTCCATAGTCTGAAATTTCCTTGCTGCAAGGACAAAGGGTTGTTACCGGGACTTCTACTCCAAGAATAAAGTTATATTTATCGTTAATCAAAATGCCTTCAAATGAACATTCATAGCCCATAGGACTTATTAATCCGCTAACAGGCGCCTGTTTCTTGATAAAATACTTAAACTCAAATTTTAACCTTGCACTTTCAGCATTAAGCCTCTGTTTTATGGTCTGCAAACATCCTTCTATATCAACCCCGAGGAGGTCTTTCTGTCCCCACTCCCCCAGGATTTCAATAAACCTGGACATGTGTGTCCCTCTAAGTTCTCCGGAAAGAGCCACGCTCATTGTTGCTTTTGCGCTTACAACCTGGTTATCTTTATCCTTTCTCTGTATTATAAGCGGGACTTCAACGTTTTTTACGCCTACATACTGGATATCAATTCCTCTTTCATCAGGCAGGTTTTGAATATCCTTGAGTTTAAATCTGATCATTTATTGTTTTTCTTCTATTTCTTTTTCAAAAGCTTCTTCTTCTTCAGCAAGCTTGTCAAATTCTTTTTGTAATTCAAGAATTTCATCCTGGGAAAGAGCTTTTAAAAGTTTTTTAGCGGCAGCTTTCTGTATATGAAGAGGAGCCGCCCTTAAAAGCTCAACAGCTCTAATCATCAACGGATCGCTGTCATACCACCTGTTTCCCTTGCCTTCGTATTTTTTTACGGTCTGGTAAACTTTTTCAATAATATCAGATGCGACAACTTCCTGTAATTTAAGCATAAATTCAGCTGCCTGGCCTTTTGCGTCATCAGCGGATATTTGAAGAAGCTCTATAGCTTCACTTAAAGTAGGGTCTTTATCATACCACCTGCGATTATCCATTTATTTCCCTTTCAATTCAGATAATTTCCGGAACAATTTTTTTTATTATAGCTTTCTTTAGTAAATATATCTACTTTTAAGTAAGCATCTTTTAAGTTATATTTTAACACCAGCCGGAAAATTTTTTAGTTTTGCCTTAAAAAATCTAAAAATAATTTTTTGATATTATAAAATTAATTTCTTTAACAAAAAGGATAATAAAATGCCATGCAGTGTTAATCATATAAAAACAGAACTTATTGAAACAGCCGGACGTCTATATGATAAAGGATTTACCCCGGGATGCTCCGGGAATATCAGCTGCAGGGTTCAAAACGAAATCTTAATTACCGCCTCCGGTTGTTGCCTGGGAGAACTTACAGAAAAAGACGTCTTAAGAATCGACACTGAAGGCAATTTACTGGAAACTTCCGGTAAAGCATCTTCTGAAAGGTTTATGCATACAGAAATTTACAAGAAAAGAGCTGATGTAAGCTGTATAATTCACGCCCATCCCCCGAAATCCACCGCTCTTTCCGTTGCGGGGATTGAATTAAAAGCGCCTTTAATAGCGGAATCTATAGTTATACTTGGTGAAATTCCGATTATAGAATATGAAACGCCTTCAACTTTCGAACTTGCTTCCCGCGTCGCAGACGGATTTATAAACTATGATGCCGTTTTAATGGCAAATCACGGGGTTGCGGTCTGCGGCAAAGATATTAAAAAAACATTTTATAAACTTGAAACCATCGAGTTTTCAGCTGAAGTATGCCTTATAACCGAACTACTCGGCAAAAAAAACCCGATTCCGCATGAAAAACTAGAGGCGCTGGCGGAAATCAGGAAAAAAATGGAGTATTAAAATGCCTCATTTTTTTATAAACCCTGAAAGTATTTCCGAAAAAAAGATTACTATAACTGATAAGTCAGATATTAATCATATTTTAAACGTTCTGAGGTACGGCAAAAAAGATAAATTAATCTTGAAAAGCGCAGAAAATACTGTTTATGAAGCTGTTATAAAATCTACAATGCCTGACTCAATTGAATGTGAGATTATTGACAGCTATATTTCCGATAAAACCCTGGGCATAAACATTTCATTGGCACAAAGCATGTTAAAATCCCAAAAACAGGACTTACTGGTTCAAAAAGCAACAGAGCTTGGGGTAAAAGAAATTATACCGTTTATAAGCGCAAATACAGTGGTTAAACTTGAGTCTGAAAAAGACAAATCCCGCAAAACCCAAAGATGGCAAAAAATCGTCTACGAATCGGCAAAGCAGTGCCAGAGAGGCGACCTTGCAAAGGTTGAAGAGGTCAGGGACCTGGATGGGATTTTAAAAATTCAAGGACTTGACCTGAAAATCCTGTGTTCGGAAAAAGCGGCAAATGTTTCCATAAAACAGTTTTTACAGGAAAATAAACGGGCTCAAAATATTCTTTTAATTATCGGGCCCGAGGGAGGATGGGATGACATTGAGCTGGAAAAGTTCAGGGAAAAAGGTATTACGCCCCTGACCCTGGGCAAGCTGGTTTACCGGGCAGAAACAGCAGCTGTGGCTGCTTTGTCACACATTATCTATGAGTATGAGCTTTAAAAATGCTAAATCCGGATAACGAAATCAACAGGAAAATTCTTGGATTATGCCCGCCGGGCGTGGAAATTTATGTTGTAGGCGGGTATATAAGGGATATTCTACTTGAAAGAGAATGCTATGACAGGGATTACGCAATCCTCGGCATGCCGGCAATCGAGTTTGCAAAAGAGGTTGCGGCATACTTTGAGGGCAACTTCGTTTTGCTGGATAAGGTTCACGACATCGCAAGGGTAGTTATGCCTGATAAAAAAACGTTTTTTGATTTCGCAGGCTGCGTGGGCGGGGATATATACACTGATTTAGCAAACCGGGACTATACCATAAACGCTGTTGCCTGCCGGTTAGAAGAAGGTCAATGCGAAATTATAGACCCTTTTAACGGGCAAGTTGACATAAAAAATAAGACTATAAAGGCAATTTCAGAAAAAAATCTTGTTGAAGACCCGCTGCGGTTGTTAAGAGCATTCAGGCTGGCGGCCCAGTTTGAATTTAACATTGAGGAAAACACTATTACCCTGATTAAAAAACACCATCAGCTTATTAATAACGTTGCCTTAGAGCGGGTCAATACAGAGCTTGTAAAACTGTTTGAGGCTGAAAATTCCGCTCAAAACCTTGTCTTAATGAAAGAAACAGAAATCTTGCTTGATATCTTCCCGGAGCTGGTTCCTCAAAAGCAAGTCCCGCCAAACCTTCACCATCATTTATACCTTATAGACCATTCCATAGAAACCGTAAGGCAGGTTGAAATTCATCTTAAAAACTTTCCGGATTGGGCAAAAAGACATATTTACAGAGAATTTTCCACAAATATAAAGACGATAAGCCTGCTTAAAACAGCCGCTCTTTTGCACGATCTTGGAAAACCCGACACATGGTCAATTGATGAAAACGGCAGGCACAGGTTCATAAAACATGAAGAAATTGGTTCAGAGCAGGCTGTAGAGGTTCTAAAAAGGGTTAAATTCAGTAAAAATGCCTGTAAATACATAACAATGCTTATCAAGAACCATCTTTATCCTTCCCAGTTGATACGGGAAGGATTGGAAAAGATTTCCGACAAAGCAGTGATGCGGTTTTTCAGAAGAATTACAGACAACACTCCCGATCTTTTACTGCTCGCCCTTGCGGACAGGATGAGCGCAAGAGGCCCGGAAATTACCGGGGAAACAATAGAAAAAAATATTGAAGGCATTTACCGGCTTCTTGAAAAATATAAAGAGTCTAAGGAAGAGGTAAAAAACCTTCCTAAATTATTAACCGGAAAAAATGTTATGGAAATTCTTGATATCCCCAGGGGGCCATACGTCGGGGAAATTTTAAAAAAACTTAAAGAAGAGCAAATTTCCGGAAACATTGCCTCAAGGAAAGAAGCTGAAGAGTTTGTTAAAATGCATAAAAAATGAAGCCGGAGTTAAAATTTTACTATACTAACCCGTCATTCAAGTAATTTACTTGAGTTGCTAATTAGCCAAAAGCCAGGATATGACTATGCAACATTTGTTTGCGAAGATTGTGTGATTAAAGTCAAGAACATAAAGCAAA
>JANQIY010000090.1 GCA_028281965.1 Candidatus Gastranaerophilales bacterium | reverse complement strand
TCATTAAACTTTTAGCCACTACCGACAAATATTATTGTTCAAATTGTCGTTCTGATTCTTCAAAACAACTATATGAATAGTATGCTGAACGCTGGTGTGTAGAGTGTGTATTTAGATTCTTAAAATCAGAGCTGAAATTACAAGACTGCCAGGCATTTAACTTCAATCAACATTACAATCATATTGGGTATTGTTTTCTTGCTTTTGGTTTGCTACAAGCAAGTTTTCCAAATCTTAATGTTTATGAAGCAAAGAAAAAAATTGAATCTATGTATGTCACAAAGTCTGTATCGCTTAAACAAGAGGCGTTTCAGCTATGTGCCTAATTACTGTTTAATAACTTGAACTACCAGGTAACTGCCCGGGTAGTAAACGACAAAATAGGGTGCGCAATGCGCACCCTATTATAAGTTCTTGCCTAAAATAGCTTCTGTTATTTCTATGTTTTCGCTGCATTTTCTTCCTGCAGGTCTTCAGAAATTTTTTCCAGGGCGGTGAAATCCTTGCCGCATTTACATCCGCCTGCCTGTTCACAACCCCCGTGAATCCCGTTTTGCGGAATTTTACTGCTGCAAAGCACTTTTCTATCGTGATAATACTCGCCTGGTAGTGGAAACATCGTCATATAATAGTCTAAAGCCCAGTTTTTATCCATAAGTTCCTTAACCTCTTTGGAATAGCGGTCAACTTCCTGCATAACTTCAGGCTTTGTAAGGTAATCCGCCGCCCCGATATGGGTTTCATAAGGTTTGAACCTGTTATAATAGGCCCTGAGAACATCCGGCCTGTCGACTATCATACATGGCCGAAGCATATTACCGTCATACGGGATTGCTTTTCTTATTGCGCTCATAAACGGGCTTGCAAGGGCTTCTGTAAGTGATGTTTCCTTCACGTTATGGGTTGCAAGGTGAACAAAGGCGCAAGGCTCAACGTCACCAAGCGAATTAACATGAATATACTGCCTTCCTCCTGCGATGCAGCCCATCATCTCCGGGCCGTCACCCCAGAAGTCAACTGTCATCATTGGAAGGGTATTTCTTGCATTGTATACATTCTGTTTTATCAGCTCTCTTTGCTCGGCTGTCGGCATCAAAGTAGGGTCAGGGTTGGCTCCTACCGGGACATAATGGAAAACCCACGTCCACAGGCTGCCTTTTTCACTCAGCATCTGCATATATTCGTCAGATACAACATCCCCGGCGTTTTCTTTCGTGGCAGTAATGCTTGCACCAAAGAAAATCCCCGCTTTTTTGAGCATATCCATTTTTTCCATAACTGTCCTGAAAGCGCCTTCACCTCTGACCCTGTCATTTTGCTCCTCCCAGCCGTTCAGGCTGAACATCGGGGCTACATTCCCGAGTTTTTTCATCTTTTCCACTGTCTTTTCGGTTATTAAAGAGCCGTTTGTATAGACAAAAAAGATGCAGTCGGGGTATTCCTCGATAAGCTGGAAAAAGTCAGGCCTGATAAAGGGTTCGCCGCCTACAATGAACATCATATGGATTCCCATTTCATTTACGGCTTCATCTAAAACCTTTTTCCACTGTTCAAATGTTAAATCCTCTTTAACTTCATAGTTATGCGCCCAGCAGCCTGCACAGTTGTAATTACATTTCTGGGTAATGCTTGCCAGCAGCACTGTTGGCGGGAAAAAACCATTCTTTTCCGCAAATTTAGACCTTTTAGACAGATTATCCCCATAATAACCATGGACAAAGAAATTAAGCAGGAATTTGTTCCTGCAATGTGGGTCAAGCTTGTTTATAATCTTTTGCCACCATGCAAGATGAGCATGGTCAGTCTCAAACAGCCATCTCATACGCTGGGCATGCCTTGCCCCTCCTTCTGAACCTGCTATTTTTTCAAATATTTTTGTAAGCGCAATCAAATTTCTCTTGCCGGATGTCCCTATTAAATTAAGCACCTGTCCCAGAACGAATTCCTTGCTAAAATTCCTTAAGCTGTCCAGGTAACCGTTTCTTGATTTCCACATTATGTTCTGGGGCAGGACTCTCATTAGTTTTTTCTCCTTTTTTTGTAATGATAAACAAAAAATCTGTCTTTAAAAGATAAGTTTAAACAGAAAAAATTAAAAATGAAACCAAATTATATCGTTATTACAGGGAATTTTTAGAAATATAACAAATAAATGATAATTTAATACGCAAATAATTTTTTATCAGCTTTGTCCATACTTAAGCAATTCCCCTTAAAGAGTAACCCGGCCGGGACTAAACTGCCGCTAAAACATCATTTTTGTTTAAAACTTGGTTTATGGGGAAAATAATAAGAAAAAACTTAATATTGTTTTATTAAACGGAAATCCTGTATAATGAGTGATAGTAGCCAGTAGGAAGTTTTAAAAATGGTTTTGTCTTTTGGAAAAAATAAACTTTACCATATAATCCCGGCTATAATCTTTGCTGTTCTGTACTTTTCCCTGCCAGCCCCGGGAGAGTCCCGCCGGTATCAGTTTTCCGAGATAAACCTCCAGGAAACCGACAAGCCTGACTTTTTTCTTGACGCTGTAAAAACCGAAGATATTAAACTGAAAAATAATTATTTTGGCAAAGACCGCTTTCAATATGTCATTGACAAAGATTCCGATATAACGGGTTTGATAGAGCTTGATATTAAAAAAGACAAAAGCGCGCTTTTTTATGAGGGTACAGGTGAAAAAATTGATGCAAAAATGAACTTTTCTAAAGATATAGCTCCATTTATGGAATTTAATACGGAAATTACGGCAGAGGAAATTAATAATCGTTCTAATTCACCTATGGAAATAGTAAATTTTAACGTTTCCACTAATATTTTACCTTATCATAAAATATATTTTGGCCAGGCAAGTCTTAGCGATGGTTCTTCCGGGTCCCTGGCGATTTTTGATACAATGAAAAACCAGTATAACCTGAATAGTTTTGAGTCCGCCGAAGACATTGACCTGAAACTCACCAGGGAAAAGGGGTTTATCAACTATTCAGCCGGAGCTTACAATATTAATAAGAAAACCACGAAAAAAGGATTAATTAAAAAATCCTCGGTTGCCGGTGGATATGCTTCCATAAACCCTTTATACAACCTTGGTAAACTGGGAGACTTTGAGGTAGGCGGCGGATATTTTACCAATCAGTATGCCATTGAAGATAAATTAGACCGGGAAAATGCTTACAGTGTTTTTACCGGGTATAAATTTAGCAGGTTTACCGTCCGAGGTGAATTCTTGCGGGAAAAAAGCGGTGAAGATGAGTTGCAAAGTTCTGACAGCTGGCATTTTTCCAACAAATTCTCATTAACAGACACTTTTAAACTTAAAACGGGGTTTAAAGCTTATAAAGATACAGATTCCACGGAAAGCAAGGTGGGTTTTGAGTATAATTTTAAAGATGCCCCCATCATTGAAAATGAACACCTAAAGCTGGAATTCGACGCCACTTACCGCCGCGGCCAGGAGTGGGGGTTTAATGACAGCGAAAGGTTCGGTATAATGACAAGATACCAGTTTTAGGAGAAAATTTCTTCCCGGTATAGTATTAAAGCCGGTTCTGTGATGGTAATTTGTTGTTTTTCTCCATTATTCCCTTTTTTATAAAGTTTTCCGCCTTCGGTAATATATTTGTCATTTTCATTAAGAGCGTTTATATAGACTACGTTATCTTCTATCCCGCCTTCGATTCCGAATTTATCAGTTTTTGCGGTATCAAGGAACGGAATTGTCTGAGGGGTAACTTTTGACTGGCTTCTTTCCGGGCCAAAGCCTGCTGTATTGAAAATAGCTATAACATCTCTTTCCCTGTTATACCTGTAAAGACCGACAATGCTCTTGTTTTCTTCATCATTAGCTGATTTTACGACCGGAAGCATTATATATTGCCCGTTAACCAGCGGCGAGAGATTGGGTTTTTTTCTCAGGCTGAATATTTTTTGAAGTTCTTTTTTATACTCCTGTACATATCTATAATCAGGACTGTTAAGTCTTTCAAAATGTACACGGTTTCTATTTGTCAGGTATTTGTTTTTCCCGTATGACTCCAGGCCGGTCTCCGCTGTTTCTTCACCGGTATACATAGTGGGTGAGCCAAACAGTGTTTTATAGAGCTCGATAGCCTTCATCCTGTCCATTCCGGGCTTTACAAAATTCTGGTGAACTTTTACGGCAAGTTTATTCAGGGATACTGAAGGAATACCGGTGAAGACATTTTTATCAAGATAACGGGCTTCAGCCATAATATCCTGCCAGTTATGTTTTACAGACCTGCTTCCAAACACCTGCGGAAGATCGTCATCCTGTCTTCCTCCGGATGACCCTGTTGCCAGGTTATCTATAGCCTGTTTTACAAGGTTTATAAGCGGTTCTCTTTTATCCTGCGGAATCTTAACTGCTGGATCATTAATAGCTTTATCAGCGGAGTTCAAAATGGTGTCCGCCGCTAAAACAGCAGAAGTATATTTTTCCTTTATTATTCTCGTATTATATGCTGCAATTCCTAATTGTCCGAGGCCATTAAATTTCTTTTCTATTTTCTTTTTTTTGGATTTGTACTCATCGGTTAAGCCGCTAGCGCGAATTCTACCGTCTTTTGCCACCCATTCCTTATTCCAGTTGTCGAGGACAAAATTCCATCTGCCTTCATCATCCAGTGAGTCAATCCACCATTGTTTATCGGCTTTTCCAAATGCTTCATCAAAAATATCCTTGATGTCCTGCAGGGCTTTTTTCTTAACCTCATTTGCCTCTGCCAGTTTTTCCAATTTTTCCCCGATTTTCGTGCCTTGCCATCTTTCCAGCCTTTCTTTTTTTAGCCCTATACCGTTATCATATTCGGATTTATTTATGGAAAGGACGTGAAGTGAGCGCATCATGTCATGGTTGTCGGTAAACACGTGAGAAAACAAAACCGAATCAACCGGCGCGCTTTTCAGGAATCCGGGGACTTCTCCGGGAATCCCCGCTTCCCAGCCTTCCAGGAGTTTTTTCTTTACATCGTCAAATGCGCTGCCTTTCTCAAAAGATGCTGTGGTTAAGCTCGGGATAAGACCGAATAAGTACGCATAGTTACTGTCTGTAGTAAATCCGGTCATTTCCAGGAATTTTTGGGTGACCGAGCCAAGAGTTGGATAATTGCCACAGGATTTGGAATGGTCTTTATGTTTTTTAGGTTCGCCTGCATAGGCGATATGGAGGTTAGATGACTCTGCAATAGCATAATACCTGGGATTTTGCTCCTTAACTCCGTTTATAAACCGTCCCCAGAAGTCAATTACTCTATCCCAGCTGTCATTAAAGGTATTTTTCATACGAGGAGCCTGTTCACTCTGGATAGTGCTCATATCAGCAACGTCTCTTGCTGCGTCAATCCGCCATTCCATACCTGATTCCGTCCTGTTAAGGATAAGTTTTGAGACTTTTAAAGTTTCTCCGTCAATTTTTTTAACTCTTTTTTCGAGATATTTCGAGAAGTCCGCCATATCTTTATCGGAAATGTTTTTGGCAAGTCCTCTTGACAGGGCTTCAATTAAGGAATCAGCCTCCGCTTCAGGAGAGCTTTCTCTTCTGTTTCCGTTTTCCCTCCAGTTTATGTAGAGATTTTTTTCAATATCTTTCAGTTTTTCAGGGCTGTAAGACAGCGCTTTACCTTCTTTAAGGCTGTCTTTATCAGGTTCTACCCCGGAAAGCGCTTTTATAACAAGATATTTTGTTATATCTCCCGCTATTACCCTTAAAATTTCCCTGCCTTCCTTTGTCAGTTCATCATGGTTTTTAATCATTTTTCTTTTGAGAAAAGCGCTCTGGTTAATAATTTCCGCTGCAATGCCGGACATTTTATTATCGTCCAAAAATACTTTGTTTGCTTTTTCAAAAACTCCTCCTGTTTGTCTGTTATATTCAATGAGTTCTTTGCTATAATCACTGCCTGTAACAAAATCATACCTGGAAACCCCTATTAGTTCCGGTTCAGGAGCCAGTTTTTTAATATAAGGGCTTGCCAGAACCGAGCAGATCTCATCCGGGAACTCAATCGCTTCAAGCGGCTGTGACATTAGCCCTTCTGCAATGCTTCCGGGCAGCGGGGCTATAGGCATGTTGTATTCACCTGTATATGATGAATTTTCCCTGTCGTAATCACTTTGCAGCAGGTTTTCCAGTTGGCCCGCATTTATAAGTTTAACGCTTTCTCTTGGAATCTTTGATTCTCTTGCCAGCTCGTTTATAGCTTCTTTCAGGACTCTTGCTTTTTCCTTATAGTCATCTTTTTTAATTTCTTTATAGTTTTTTTCTTTCAGTTTTTCTTTTAGCTGTCCTGCTGTGTATTCAGTCAGGGTTTTTTCTGTTTCAGCGGTCCAGTATTGGCCCACCTGAACCGTATTGTCCTGGACCTGCGATGAAGCTTTTTGCAGCTCTTTTACCCTGGCAGGCTTATTACTTAATTTAATTTCTTCGGTTTTTGTAACAAAAAACCTCAGTTTCATAATGTCTTTTTGGCCGTCCCATGGACTTATATTGCTTCCCTCCCCGGGGAATGCCAGCTCAAAGTATCTTCCCCAGTCAGAATCCTTAATTAAAGGGATTATATCTTCCTGTTCAAGTTCATTTATAGGCTTAAAAGCCTTTTTGATCTTTTGGGGATCAACTTCAAAGGAGACAGGCTGAACACTGTCTGAAAAGCTTTTTACCTTGTTTGGGTCGTTAAGTTCTTTAATATCGTATGTTTGTATTAATTCATCGCTGTTTTGTTGTTCTTCAGAAGCAAAACGCCTGTCAAAAATTTGTATTTTAGTAGGCAGGTCTTCATTATAATCTGTGTTTTTAACAACTTTTATATTATCGCCGTCGTATTCCAGACTAAAATTACCGTTTATTATCTTTATTCCCGCGTTTTGAAGCGCGTCGGGATTATTTTTGTCCGGAAGCAGCTCAGGCCTCAGTTTCTGGTCGCTATCAGACACCATAAACCAGTTGTAAAATGGGGATTTTGGGCCATGTTTCATTATATCTTTCAGGTGAATGCCTTCCCAGCTTTCATTTACAAAAGCACCGTCCGCTATAAATCCCATTCCTTTTTTAAACAGCTCAACCTGTAATTCCCTGAAATCCGAAAGACTTCCTCTTACCGGGTCAACCTGGTAAGCATTTTTTGTCCAGTAACCGTTGCTGTTTTTCGGGCCGTTATTAAAAACAGGCGTACTTAAAATCCTCGTAGCTCCCATTTCGCTTATATAGTCAATCCGGGAGGTTATATCCTGGATTGTGCCTCCAAATACATTGAAATGGCTCCTCCTGTCGACAGGTTTTTTCTCTTTTGGTTTTATCATATCAGGCATCAGGTGATAAATCGTCCGGGCTTTTTTAATGTCAGGCCTTGAGGGATCCCAGGAAAGGTTATATTTTGTGTCATCTATAACTTCTTCCCTTACTTCGTCGAGAATAGGTTTACCTCCGTTTAAAAACCTGTAAGCAAGCAGTATAGACGAATCTTCAATATTCAGGGGCGAGTTGTTTTTCCCGGTAGGAACCCAGATTTTCAGCATGCCTTTTTCTTTGGACGGAGAAAGAATTTGAGCATCATCTGCCTGCTCATATTCTCCAGAGGGTGTTCTTTGGACGGGAACTACTTCCAGCTTTAAATTATCGGATGAAATTCCTGTTGCCGGCAGGTAAAAACTATGATAGCGGCTGCCGTCATCCCTGGTTTCTATTGTAAGTCCTTTAAAGGAAATTTTTTTTCCGGGTTTTTGAGAATGTTTGTCGTTCCGATTTATCCCGTAATTGGCGTGTTTGTAGATGTTTTGCATTTATAAGACCTCTAATCGGTACTTTTTATAAACCAGATACCTGAATGAATTTAAAACTTAAATATAAAACGCTCGTGAAAAAAAAAATTGCCCCGATTCACAAAATTAATTAACCCCAATGGCGGGTTAGCTAAAAACCAGTTATATGTTGATAGTAAAGGTTAAAAAATTTACCGTGAAAATTTTCCTATTCCCTTAAAAAAGAAGATGATATAATTAATTTTACTTTAATTAAAATATCAGGAGGAATTTGAATGTTGGAAGCACTTATAAAAAGCCTTGGAGAAAAAAATTGCGTTAAAATAATCGCGGGGATTGACAACTACGATACAGAAAATATTTTAAAAGTGGTTCATGCCGCTGAAAAAGGCGGAGCTGACGCTGTAGATATTGCAGCAAGGGAAGATATTATAAGACTTGTAAAAGAAAATACCGATTTAGCGGTGTTTGTCTCCTCAACAGAGCCGGAAAAGCTTCTTATGGCTGAAGAAAACGGGGCTGATGTTCTTGAAATAGGCAATTTTGACGCTTATTACAAGCTGGGCTCAAGAATAAGCGCCGGTGAAGTTCTGGAAATTGCGAACCAGACAATTAAACTCGTAGGGAATGATGTTTTTATTTGCGTGACCGTTCCCGGGCATATAAGTGTAGAAGAGCAGGTTGCGCTTGCGCAGGAGCTTGAGGTTCTTGGTGTAAACCTTATACAGACAGAAGGCGCTGCTACTGTTGATGCTAAATCCGCAGGGGCAAGAGGTTTAATGGAAAAAGCCATGGTTTCAGTATCTAACACTATTGAACTTGCTAAAAACATTGATATCCCAATAATGACAGCCAGCGGCATAACTTCTACTACCGCCCCGATGGCGTTTGCCGCAGGGGCAAGCGCAGTTGGCGTTGGTTCCGCTGTAAACAGACTTTCCTCCGAAATTGAAATGCTTGCAACTGTCAGGTCTATTGTTGAATCAGTAAAAACTTCTTCGCAAGAAATGCCTGTATAAACTAAATTTAAGGTAAGCGGGCGGTGTAAACACCGCCCGCTTACCTTTTTATACAAAAAATAAATGCGACACCAGGTCGCATCAGTCAAGAAAGGAATGGTTAGACTATTAACTTTTTTGATTATTACACAATTTGTTTATTAGTGCAAAAAACCAAATTTTAATTTATATTTATATAAAAACTTAAATCTTAAAAGACGAAATTTCCTTTATTTTACAGGAGATTAGGGAATTTTTAAAAAACAAATTTTAATTTAACATTTTTTAATATCTATCACAAAAACCTGTCCTGAAAAATAAATGCTAAAAACGACTTAATTAACCCGAATCACGAATTAACTTAAAAGCAATTATAACAAGGTTTTAAATGGAGTTAAAATTTAAATTTTCAACATGAAGCAGACTACAAAAATTCTTAGCCACCCGGTGCCGAAGAATTTTTTCCGCTGT
>JANQIY010000086.1 GCA_028281965.1 Candidatus Gastranaerophilales bacterium | reverse complement strand
GTTTTTAAAATTGCCATAATGATTCTCCTTTTTTTCTGTTCATTATGACAATTTTTGATCTTTTTTCATTACCAAATCAGTTTAGGCTAGAGCATTACCTTTTTTTGCGTCCGGTTAACTCGCAACACTTTAAGCGTTTTTCTCTCGGGCAATCTTTTAGTTTCCAGCAAGGGGTAAATTCAAGAAGTTTTTTAATACCGGAAATGCTAAGGTTTTGCTCGTGAATAAGTTTTCTTAAACACTCAATTCTGACAAGGTCATTTTTTGAAAAAAATCTTTTTCCTCCCTGTCTTTGAGGCTTTATCAATCCTTCAGCTTCATAAATTCTTAAAGTTCTCGGATGAACTTTAAGAATCTGAGCTGCTACTCCCATAGGATATACAGGTAAATTTTCATCAACTTCCATTTTAAACTCACTTGACAATTTGAATTGTTAAGTCTTATTATAATATTAGATTACAATTAGGATTTTACTATGAAAATTGCAATAAGTTCAACCGGAGATGAAATCGAATCCTTAGCTGACCAGAGGTTTGGACGGGCTAAAGGGTTTATTATTTATGACCTTGAAACAGGTGACTATAAATACAACGATAACCTGCAAAACCTGGAATCTTCCCAAGGAGCGGGGATTCAGGCAGCCCAAAACGTTGTTAATGAAAATGTGGAAGCTGTAATTACAGGTCATTGCGGTCCTAAAGCGTTTAAAGTGCTCTCAGCCGCAGGGGTTAAAATTTATACCGGAGCTGAAGGAACAATAAACGAACTTATAGAAAAATTTAAAAATAATGAACTCCGGCAGGCCGAAAATGCGGATGTAGAAGGCCACTGGGTTTAATAAAAAAGAAAGGTGGTAATTATGCCAGGAAGAGATGGTACAGGTCCAATGGGACAGGGCGCAAAAACAGGAAGAGGCCTGGGAAATTGTGCATCGCAAGCATTACCGGTTATTGCGGGTATTGCAGCAGGTTTATGTTTTGGTTTTGGAAGAAGAAACAGGCAAAACAGACCCGGAGGCAGGGGCTTTGGAAGAGGATTAAGATTTAATTCACCTCCTGCTGATGATGGACTTGAAAAATAGGTTAAATCAAGATAGAATCAGGATTTTAAGCTGGAAGGCAACTAACAGTTAAAGGAAAAAATTCATGGCACACGATCATGGCGGAATAGAAAAACAGAAAAAAGGTATATCCAGTTTTGACAGACAGGATCCAAAGCTTGTTTTTTCCGAACTGAATATTAAAAACGGAGATCATTTTCTTGATATCGGTTGCGGTGCAGGCGATTATACATTTTATGCGCAAAATTTTGTCGGGGATTCCGGCTTTGTCTATGCGCTGGAAAAATGGGAAGAGCTTATATCAAAACTAAATGATAAAATTGAGTCAAATAAAATCAAAAATATGCGGGCAGTTCCGGGTGATGTAACACAAAAACTGCCTTTTGCCGATAGCAGTATTGATATTTGCTTAATTGCCATGGTACTTCATGGTTTTGATATTACCGGGCCTGAAAACCTTTTATTCAGTGAGCTAAAACGCCTTCTAAAACCCAACGGGCGAATAGCCGTCCTTGAAGCAAAAAAGGGTGTAGTTTCTCCCGGGCCTAAAGAGCATGAACGTATATCCGCTGAAGAAATCCAGGACTCAATTGCCAGGTATGGATTTAGGCAAATAGGTTATGCTGATTTAGGTTCCAGTTATTTAGTCCAATTTGGAATTAATAAATGAAAATAGCAATAGCAAGCGGTAAGGGTGGGACAGGAAAAAGCACTATTGCAGTTAATCTTGCATATTATTTATCTGAATACAAAGATAAAAAAATCTCTTTACTTGACTGTGATGTTGAAGAGCCAAACTGTCATATATTTTTAAAACCTGAAATTATAAACAGGGAAAAAATTTTTTTGTCTATTCCTGATATAGATAATGAAAAATGTACCGGCTGCGGAAAATGCGTTGAAATATGCCGGTTTAATTCGCTTGCCCTTGTGAAAAACAAGATTATGGTTTTTCCGGAATTATGTCATAGCTGTGGGGGATGCTGGCTTGTATGTCCTGAAAAAGCAATATCAAAAGCCCAAAGAGAAGTTGGCGAACTTATAGACGGCAAGTCCTATAGTTTAAACCTGACCTATGGAAAAACAAGGATTGCAGAACCTATGTCCCCGCCTTTAATTAATGCGGTTAAGAAATGGGGCAAAGATTTTGATATTCAAATTATTGACTGTCCTCCCGGGACTTCCTGCCCTATGATTGCAGGGATAGAAGGAACTGATTACGTAATTTTGGTCACTGAGCCGACTCCTTTTGGACTATATGATTTAAAACTTGCTGTTGAAGTGGTAAGAAAGCTGGGTTTTAAATTTGGAATAGTTATTAACAAGTCGTCTCATAATGACCATTTAATAGAAAATTACGCAAAAAGTGAGGATATAGACTTGCTTGCAAAACTTCAGGATAACAGGTCAATCGCAAAAGTTTACTCAAAAGGTGAAGTTATCCTTGAAAAATTACCGGAATACAAAGAGTTATTTAAAAATTTATATGAAGGAATTAGTAGTAATTAGCGGAAAAGGCGGAACAGGCAAGACAAGCATCGTTGCTTCCCTTGCTGCGCTTGCTGAAAATAAAGTAACGGTCGACTGTGACGTTGACGCTGCTGACCTTCATCTTGTTTTAGATCCCGGGGTAATTTATAAAGAAGATTTCTGCGGGGGCAAGACCGCTAAAATTAACCCTGATAAATGTATAGCCTGCGGAAAATGTTTTGAACTGTGCAATTTTAATGCTATTTCAAACTCAATAAAAATTGACAAGATCAAATGTGAGGGATGTTCAGTCTGTGCTTATTTTTGTCCGGTAAACGCCATTGAAATGATTGATAAAAAGTCAGGTGAATGGTTTGAATCTGATACAAGGTTTGGAAAGTTAGTCCACGCAAAACTGGGCATAGCCGAAGATAATTCAGGAAAACTGGTTACTAAAATCAGAAACCACGCGCGTATGGCCGCTAAAAAAGAAAATGCCGAATTAATAATTATAGACGGCTCCCCCGGAGTTGGGTGCCCTGTTATTGCTTCTATTTCAGGAGCCGATCTTGTCTTAATTGTAACCGAGCCCACAATGTCGGCTATTCACGACGCAAAGCGGGTATTTGAACTGACCAGGCATTTTAAAATCCCTGCATGTATGTGCATAAACAAATACGACCTTAACCTTGAATTAACCGCAGAGCTAGAAAGCCTGGGGATAGAGATTGTCGGTAAAATTCCTTATAGTAAGGATTTTACAGAAGCTATGATAAAAGGAATAAGTGTAATTGAACATACAAAAAGTGCAGCAGCAGAAGAAATTAAACATATATGGAAAAAGATAAAGGAGAAAAAATTATGAAATTTGCAATTCCAACAGCTAATGGAAAACTATGCCAGCATTTTGGCCATTGTGAAATATTTACTTTTGTTGAAGTTAACGAAGAGACAAAGGAAATTATCAAAACGGAAGAGGTTATCCCGCCGCCTCACCAGCCCGGAATACTTCCTCCCTGGGTTGCTGAATTGGGAGCTACGGTTATTCTTGCCGGGGGTATGGGAGGTAGAGCCCAGCAATTGTTTGCACAGCAGGGTGTTAAAGTGATAGCCGGATGCCCGTCTAAAAGCCCTGAAAAAATTGTTGCTGATTATTTAAACGGGGCTTTAGAAACCGGAGTTAATAGTTGTGACAATAGTCATTGCGGAAATCATTAAGATTCTGTTTTTCAAGATAAATTATTTGTATATCATATCCTACCTTCGTTAACAAAAGGTACTTTTTTAGGTAGTGGCTAAAAGTTTAATGAAAAAAATTTAAAACTTGAAATAATAACTGTAAATCATACAGGAGGAACAGTTATGAAAGAAAAAATTGGA
>JANQIY010000192.1 GCA_028281965.1 Candidatus Gastranaerophilales bacterium | reverse complement strand
TTCAAATTGCCAGAAGAGCTTTCAGGTCGTTTTTCATAAAAGCAATTAGAATTTTAGTCACAAAAATATTGTGCATTAAATTGTAGGGGAATAAGCCCCCTGCCCCCTCCCTCGGTGAAGGAAGGGGGTAGGGGGATGGTAGTTTCAGACATTTTTTATTTTTAAATTTAATTAATTTCCTGATTACTTTTTAAGATCACTATAGTCATAGGGGGAGTAATAAATTTAAGGAAATCTTTATAAAATATAGGTTTAGTTGTACAGTTAGCTCTATTATACTGGTTTTTAAAGATAAACTGGCATTACGGTCTACGTTTATACAATAACAGGTGCTATGTTAAGGAGGTAAATAATGGCAAAAGTAAAAACAGTATTTTTTGATATAAAAGATTATGAAGAAGACATTCTAAAACGCAACCAACCCGAGGAATGCGAATTTATACTGATTAAAGACACTTTTCAAAACGGTTTTGATGCTAATTATGAAAAGATAAAAGATGCTGAAATACTATCTGTATTCACAAGCTCAAAAGTCCCGGGAGAACTGTTGAAAAACCTGCCGGAATTAAAGCTGATAACAACAAGATCAACCGGGTATAATAATGTTGACCTGGAATACTGCAAAATGGCGGGCATTTCGGTTGTAAATGTCCCAAAGTATGGAGACTGCACGGTTGCAGAGTTCGCTTTTGCCTTGCTTTTAAACGTTGTAAGAAAGGTTTCGCTTGCTTATGAAGAACTGAAAGCAGGCCGGATAAATCTTCAGGGTTCAATTGGGATGGACCTTTTCGACAAGACCATCGGGATTATAGGTACAGGCGCAATAGGTTGCCATACCGCAAAAATTGCCCATGGCTTCGGAATGAAAATACTCTCTTATGATCCGTTTCCAAAGGAAGATATTAAGGAAAAATATTCTGTTGAATATGTAGAGCTGGAATACCTCCTTGAAAATTCCGATATCATATCAGTCCATGCCCCTTCCACAAAGGAAAATTTCCATATGATAAATGATGAGGCATTTAGCAAAATGAAAGACGGAGTGATTTTAATAAATACCGCACGTGGGGAAATAGTGAACACCGGAGCGCTTTATCGGGCGTTAAAAAGCGGGAAAGCGGCAGGTGCAGGGCTTGATGTCCTGGAATGCGAAGATGTCCTTGTCAATGAAGAGCTTTATCTTACCAAGATCGACTGTGTTCAAAGAGAATGCCTTGAGAAAACATTGATTAATCACAGGATGCTTGAAATGCCAAATGTTATCATAACCCCGCATATTGCATTTGATACGCAGGAAGCGATAACAAGGATACTTAATACTACCATTGGTAATATTAGAAAGTACTTAAACCACAGCATACAAAATAAAGTGGCTTAGCAGTAGGCATATAACTAACTCGAGTCGCGAATTAATTTGTAAAATCGAAAATGGAACAAAAATAAAATAAAAAAGACCTCATAAATGTAAGCACTTAGAATGAGGTCTTTTCAA
>JANQIY010000082.1 GCA_028281965.1 Candidatus Gastranaerophilales bacterium | reverse complement strand
TCTCGCTTCCCTCCCTTCGGTCGGTCGCTCGACCGAAAAAATTTAATAAGGAATATTTTTGAAAATTTTACATAAGAATTTTTTGTTTCTTCCTTATTTCATTTCCCGGATATGCTCTTAACATAGTTGGTAAGAAAACAAATTTATGGTAAAAATTAATAAAAGATAGTTTTGATTTAGATAAACATGCTGGATTGGGGTAAATTATAATGTCTAACGCTGTAGAAGAAAAAATAATCGGTAAAATAACACAGGTGATAGGTCCGGTAGTCGACGTAGAATTTCCGGCCGGGCAATTACCAGAGATTTACGACGCTCTCGTTATTAAAGACGCTTTTCCCGGGCAGGAAAATCCTGACCTGGTAACTGAAGTTCAGCAATTGCTGGGTGATAACAGGGTTCGTTCAGTTGCAATGTCTTCGACAGACGGGTTAAAAAGAGGCATGGAGGTAATAAATTCCAACCGGCCAATCACAGTTCCCGTAGGAAACGCCACGCTTGGCAGGATTTTAAATGTGCTTGGCGAACCCGTGGACGAGGCAGGCCCGGTTGAGTGCGAAACAAGATATCCAATCCACAGGCCGGCTCCAACACTTCAAGACCAGAATACCGACGTTGAAATTTTTGAAACAGGAATTAAAGTTATCGATCTTCTTGAACCATATCCCAAAGGAGGTAAAGTCGGGCTTTTTGGCGGGGCTGGTGTTGGTAAAACAGTTGTTATTATGGAATTAATCCACAATATTGCCCAGGAACACGGCGGGGTTTCTGTTTTTGGGGGAGTCGGGGAAAGAACAAGGGAAGGAAACGATCTCTGGCGGGAAATGAAGGAATCAGGAGTTATTGATAAAGTTGCCCTTGTTTACGGACAAATGAATGAACCGCCGGGAGCAAGGATGAGAGTCGGCTTAACAGCATTGACTACCGCCGAGTATTTCAGGGATACGGCTAAACAGGACGTTCTTTTGTTTATCGATAACATTTTTAGGTTTACACAGGCGGGCTCAGAGGTATCAGCGCTTTTAGGACGTATGCCAAGCGCTGTAGGATACCAACCTACCCTGGCAACGGAGATGGGTGAGCTCCAGGAGAGAATCACCAGTACAAAAGAAGGCTCAATCACCTCAGTACAGGCTATATACGTTCCGGCAGACGACTTGACAGACCCTGCTCCCGCAACGACATTTGCATTCCTGGATGCGTCAACTGTTCTTTCAAGGCAAATATCCGAGCTGGGAATTTATCCGGCAGTTGACCCGCTTGCAAGCACAAGCCGTGTGCTTGACCCGAAAGTTATCGGGGAAGAGCATTACCGCACTGCAAGGGGAGTACAGCAGATTCTGCAAAAATATAAGGATTTGCAGGATATTATCGCAATTCTCGGTATGGATGAACTTTCTGAAGAGGATAAAGTTACGGTTGCAAGAGCAAGAAAACTCCAAAGATTTCTTAGCCAGCCTTTCTTCGTCGCCGAGCAGTTCACTGGAACTCCCGGAAAGTATGTAAAACTTGAGGATACTATAAAAAGTTTCCGTGAAATACTTGAAGGAAAGCATGATGACCTTCCTGAACAAGCATTTTATATGGTAGGAACAATAGAAGAAGTTCAGGAAAAAGCTAAAAAAATGGCAGAAGAATAAAAACGGGAAAAATAATGTCTAAAAAACTTAAATTAAAAATAATTACACCCCAGGGTATACTGGTCGATACAGAAGTTGATTCTGTTTATTCAAAGAGTATAGAGGGTAAATTTGGTATTCTGCCCGGTCATATTTCTTACATGACCGACCTGGATATTGGTGTAACCGAATATAAAGCTGATAATAAAAAAGAATTTATTTCTACCATGGGCGGTGTTATTCAGGTTAAAAAAAATACTGTCACTATTTTATCTGATACGGCAGAACTGGGTGAGCAGATAGACATTGCCAGAGCCAGGACTGCAAAGGAAAGAGCGGAAGCCAGGTTAAAAGCGGGAGCCCCTGATATTGACGCCGATCGGGCACAGGTAGCTTTAGCAAGAGCTATTGCGAGGATTCAGGCTGCTACAAAAAATAAATAACTTGTATAACAAATTATTTTAAAAAATATTGAAAAATTTGTTTAGTTTATCGTATACTTATAGGATAACTTACACTTTTATTAGTATTGTACACTTAATCTTGTTAAGTATATTATACTTTTAAAATTTGCTTAAATATAAACAAGATTAATAAGTAAGCAGGCCGAATATGTTTTACCAGATCTTATGTCGTTAAATTTAAACAGGCTATAACTTTATAAAGTGTAGGCAACCCTGTTGTTATCTTAACCGCTAAAAGTAACGGATATGGCATTTTAACCTCTTTAAATTCTGGTTGAATTGATTATATTACGGTATCTTTTAGCAAAAAACAAATCATTTTAAGTTTATATAACTTATAAAATTTTCTAAAACCAGTAAAAAAATTAGATTGATCAACTTTGTATAGCATGGATAGTAATGAGTTGGAAAGAGAAAAAAATGAAAAAAGATTTATTAAAAACCAGACAAGATGGCATTAGTCTTGATAAACCGGTTTTTCCAATTAGTGTTGTAGCAGACATTCTAGAGGTACATCAGAGAACTCTCCGGATTTACAATGAAGAAGGGATTCTTATTCCGGCCAGGTCTCCTAAAAACAGGCGGTTATATTCCGTAAACGACATTGAGAAAGGAAAGTTTATACAATATCTTTCAAGAGAGCTTGGTATAAATATTATTGGAATAAAAATAATCCTGGAATTTTTAAAGGAAAAGAATGTTAATTCTGAGGAATACAGGCAGTATATTGAATTAATTGCACAAAGACTTAACATTACAGAAGAAGTCCAGAAAAAAAACAGGGAAAAACTCTCAAAAAGAGGGAGAAAACCTGCTCAAAAGGTTTAAGAACCCGTCCGGGGAAAAATAAGGAAACCTGCAAAGGTCGGGCTTTGCCTGCGAGGCAGGCGGGGCTGTCCGTATTTCGCAGCGAAGCAGGAGTTTGCAAGAACTCATTTTCGCAGCGAAGCAGGAGTTCGTAGGAACTCATTTTTCGCAGCGGTCATTTTTGCCCGTCTTTCAGGTTTTAACAAGACAGCTCTTCTAAGGAAGAAACAAAAAATTCTTATGTAAAATTTTCAAAAATATTCCTTATTAAATTTTTTCGGTCGAGTGACCGACCGAAGGGAGGGAAGCGAGACCAAAGAAAAAATTGGGTGGGTGGAGGGAGAATGAATTTTTGAAAATTTTAAAAACACTTAAGTTTTTATTG
>JANQIY010000405.1 GCA_028281965.1 Candidatus Gastranaerophilales bacterium | reverse complement strand
AAAAACAAAAGGAAAAATTTGCTTTATGTTCTTGACTTTAATCACACAATCTTCGCAAGGGAATCTGAGCAACGTCGCATTAAGCTATAGCTGTAAATTAACGGGGTTCCACAGATTGCCACGGGCTCGCAAATTGTCATTGAGCCCTCGCAATGACAATTTGGGTGTTATCAACTCAATTTCGCCAGACAAAGGGATTTTTGAAAAATTCTTAACCCGTCACTCAGGTTAGTTAGTTTTGATTTAAAAAAGCTTCAGCTGACGCCCGTCAATTTGTAAAAAATACTGCTCATAACCATAGCAGCCGAGTTCATTATAAACCGGCGACTCGCTGTTAATTTCCCTCATTTTATTCTGCCCGGCCTTGCATTCGTTTATATACTTACATTGTCCGCATATTATCCACTTTTTTACGGGCATCTTTATAACCGCCTTACTATTAAACACAAAGAAGCCCGGTTCTTGATTACCAAAAACCGGGCTTCTTAAAGTTTTTACGCTGAAATTTTTGTCTTAGCAAGTTCTGCTATTTTTTTGAATGCTTCAGGATCTCTTACCGCAATATCAGCAAGCATTTTTCTATTTAAAGATATATTAGCACCAGCCAATCCTTTTATAAATGCGCTATAGCTAATTCCGTAATTTCTTACAGCCGCATTTATCCTTGTAATCCACAGACGTCTAAAGTTTCTCTTTTTATTTCTGCGGTCACGGTACTGGTACTTTAATGCTTTCATAACAGCCTGGTTAGCTACTATAAACAGCCTGCTCCTTGCTCCTTTGAAGCCTTTTGCGTATTTTAGAATTTTTTTATGTCTTTTGCGAAGAACATTTCCCCGCTTAACTCTGGACATGGTTGTTTGCTCCTTTAATTAACGTGAATATTTCATATAAGGAAGTTCTTTTCTTATCAGGTCGATATTCCCCTCAAAAACTTCAACTGACCCGCTTAATCTGTTTTTTCTTTTCATAGACTTATGCCCGAGCAAGTGTTTTTTTCCTGCCTGTCTGCGCATAATTTTTCCGTTTGCGGTAACTTTATATCTTTTTGCCCCGGCTCTATGGGTTTTCATTTTAGGCATAATATTTTTCTCCTGAAAGGATTTCTTAAGTTGTAAAATTGCAAGTAGTAACTTATGTTAATACAAAGGTTTTCTAAAAATCAAGGCTATTTTTCAGTTTTATTCAGATTTTAATATTGCGGTTCTGGTACCTGGCTTGCAGAGCTTTATATTTCTTGATTTTAGTTTTCTGGTATTACAGGATCTAATAAAAAAGTTCCCATATTTTTTAGGGAACTAAGAAAAATTTTTCGAAATCTTAATTATTTAAAACAAACCGCATAGTCCTGACATAAAGTTGCCAAATGCCTGGTTAATCCAGTTTCCGAAACTAGAGACCTGGGTTTGATATGTTGTAATGTAGCTGTTCGGTTGTTGAGGAAGTGACGGCCAGCAATAAAATCCCGGGAATTGTTGTTGTGTTGAATAATTTTGTTGCGGATAAGTTTGTGTCGGATAATTTTGTTGCGGATAAATACTATAGCCGTGCTGAGATCTATTATAGGTACCAAAATCATTACCGGGATAACAACCGTAATAGGCCTGAGGGTTATTGTAATCATAAAAATGGGCGCCGGTAATAGCTGGAGTGTTAAGGCTTGGGTAGCTTGGAATTCCGGTATTTCCGTTATATGGGTTCATATCAATAAACATTGGCTGCAAATAATTTGCTGTACCAGGGATTTTCCCGCTTATTGGGGTTGAATAACCAATCATTCTGGCATAAGAGGTCTCTGCTAGTCTGTAATGTGGATTTTGTCCATACATATTAAATTCTCCTTTTTAAGAAGTAGGAACTAATTATAGTCGTAAGTCGTATATAAAAAGTATTTATTTCTTATATTTTTAAAGTCTGTTATTTATATAAAATTGCTATATTTTTAAACTTAATTTAATAAATCGTAACATTTTGCAACTTAAAACTTGAATTCTAATTAAGTTTAAAATCTGAAAACCCTTCTCCAAGAAGGGTTTTCATAATTTTTTTATTAAAGTTCCTGAAAAAAATTTCGATTAATAAATTAAGAAGGAAGATTTTCTATTTATTTTTAGAGTAGTTGGTAAAAAAAGAAAGCAGGAATATGGCAATTGTAATTGACAACCCCCTTGGAAGAAGAATGATTAAGCTATCTACAGATGATATTTTGGCAGTGGTGTCAATGTATCAACAAAAATGTAACTGTAAAGATTTTACATATGATGAAATAAGGTCTGTTTTGAAGAATTCTGATGTCTATCTACCCGAAGATTTTAACTAGCTCGAGTAGCTAATTCCATATATGCAACATTTGCCAAAACCCTGAATGAGCTACTGCGTTAGCTCCCGCTGCCGCGCACAACCGCCCTAAAGGTGGAAAAGAGGCTCCGCTGCGAAATGCGGACAGCTTGCGAAGCAGGGACTGCACGTTGTTTCGCTGTCCATTTCGCCTGCTTCGCA
>JANQIY010000348.1 GCA_028281965.1 Candidatus Gastranaerophilales bacterium | reverse complement strand
AACTCGAGTTGCTAATTGCATGTATGCAACATTTACCAAAACCCACCCACAGCCGCCCTATAGGTGGAAAAGAGGCGGAGCCTCTTTTCGATTCTCTATAATTTTTTGGCAAATGTTGCATAGTCATATCCTGGCTTTGGCTAATTAGCAACTCAAGTTATTAAGAGCCTATCCGGGAAATAAAATAATAAACGACCAGTGTCATTACCAGGAGGGCAGGTAAATAAGCCCGGGTATTGAATATAAACGTTATTCTGCCCGACGTGGTAATCTATCTGGATGGGCTGAAATAATGTTAACCGGACAGATTGCCGCGTCGCTTCGCTCCTCGCAAGTGTTTGTTCTTATCTGGTTCTGTCTATAAATAGGCTCTTAGCAGTCTACATTTTATCTTTTACTATGTAGAGAAAATCTTACTTTAAAGTTGTACTAACATGACCTGCAACAACTTGCCATTTTCCTTCTAATATCGCCCATACACGTGTATAAGCACATTTTTCCCTGATATGCTTATTATTTAAAATGCCTTCCAGTTCGGCTTTTACAGTTACAACCGCAAAATTTTCATATTCTTTTATATTCTGCTCTGCTTGTTCTAATTTTGTTAGTTTTAAAACACCTGAATGATGAGTATCAAGGTCAAATTGTTTATTAATTACATCACCGGTTGGTGCTGTAAAAATAAGAGTATCGGCAATTAGTTTGTCAAGTTCTTGAATATTACTATTAAGCATTGCTAATCTAAGTTTTTCTTCTAATTCTTTGATTTGATTTTTCATAAAGTCCCTCTTTATTTAATTAACTCCAATCACGAATTGTATTTTTTGAATTTTTCTCAAAACTATTACAGAGTTTTATGTATTAAAAACCTTATGCAATCAATTGTAGCTTAAAAAAATACTTAATACCGTAATAATAAGTCAAAACACCATCAAAAAATTTGTTGGAAACCCCGGACTTGAAAATGCTAATCTTTAATATAAGCAAATTGGGGTGGTTCTTGTGAAAAAATTTTCAAAAGTGATTTTTATTTCATTGTGTGTTTTGACTATTAGCCTGGACTGGTCTTTATATCCTGCAAATGCGGTAATCAATGACAATAAAACAGGAGAGGAAGCGCCAGCCGGCGATAATTCCCGGGATATTAAGGAGGTACAGGAGGTTCTTGTTATTTTAAAAACCATGCTTGATGCGGAAAACTCTCAGGTAGGGGAAATTTTTACAGCAAAAACAATGGACGATCTTTTTTTAGCTGATAACACGATTCTGATACCCTCCGAAAGTATTTTAACAGGTAAAATATTGAGGCTAAAAAAACCGGGATATGTATTTAAAGATGGGTATATAACAATTTTAATAGACGTGATTACTCCTCCTGAGGGAAATCCCATTGTCCTTAACCAGTCTTTTACCTTGGATATTTACAGTCCTAACAGGAAAAAGCCGGGAAAAGGGTTAATCGCGGAACTCCCCTCTTCCCTGGCATCTTCGGCAAGTTCGTTGATTCTGGAGGAAAAGACGGCGCTGGCTGAGGGCGCAATATGGCTAATAAGCATAGGGGCTAAAATTGTTGGCGGTTTTTGCTCAGGTCTTATGATGCCTGAAAAAGACAAAACTCGAGTAAACTCAGGTCTAAAAAGAGCTTTTGACAAAACTCCCCCTATGTCATACCGTTTTTTAACCACAAAAGATAAGGATTTTCGACTTGAGCCGGGGGATTTTATCAACATCCGCTTTGATAGGGAAACAATAAACCTTATAGTAAAACACCTGCCGGAAGATAAAGCTCCCGTTTCTGCAAAGTTCAGGAATAGACAATAAAAATACGTAGAAGTGGTCTTAAAACTAAAAGGTAATGAAAATTAAATTACAAAGTGGTCTAAAAAAGTTTTCGATAAATGGAATTAAAATTCAACACTGTATCACCACCCCCTTAATCCCTCCTCGAGGAGGGGGAAATAGACCTAGGGAGGGGCGAAGCCCCTCCACTCAACCCCAAAATTTAATTTTGATATAATAATTTGCAATTAACGTTTATTTATTAAGATCACTAATAGGTTTTGAGACCGCCTCTAAAAACTTTTTCAATTGTCCTTAAATCTTAGCTTCCTCTTTTTCTTTAAGAAGAGCGTATTCAAGGACTTCGTCAAAATTTTCCACAAAAATAAAATTAATCTGGTCTTTTATGTAATCCGGAAAGTCAGTTAAATCCTTTTCATTTGATTTTGGAACGATAATATTTGTGATACCGCTTCTCAGAGCCGCAATACATTTTTCCTTGAGTCCTCCAATAGCAAGTATCCTGCCCCTGAGCGTAATTTCCCCGGTCATTGCCACGTCAGACTTGACGGGACGTTTTGTAAACGCGCTTATCATCGCAAGCGCCAGCGCAATCCCTGCGCTGGGACCTTCCTTGGGAGTTGCGCCTTCCGGCGCGTGGATATGCACATCGTATTTTTCCTGGAAGTCTTCATTGAGGTCCAGTTTATCGTAATTGCTTCTTATATAGCTAAAACCTGTTTGCGCAGACTCTTTCATTATTTCACCAAGCCTTCCGGTCAGGTTAAGCTTGCCTTTGCCGGGCATAATGCCGGCTTCAATCTCCAGGAGCTCACCTCCGACTTCCGTCCAGGCAAGTCCGTGGACAAGTCCTACCTGGGGCTCTTTTTCAGCTTCCTGCCTTATGTATTTATGTGCGCCAAGATAATCTAAGATATTTTCTTTATCAAGTTTTATTGTAGCAGAGGGCGTTTTTACTATTTCAACGGCCGCTTTCCGGCAGGCTTTGGCAATGTGTCGTTCAAGTTCCCGAACCCCGGCTTCCCTGGTGTATTTATTTATAATTTCCCGGATAATCTCATCAGAAAAATCAAGTTGATCTTCTTTTATGCCGTTAGCTTTTAACTGCCTTGGAATAAGGTACTTACGGGCAATGTTAACCTTTTCCTCCTCTGTGTAGCCGGGAAGGTTTATCACCTCAAGCCTATCCTTTAGGGGTTTAAATAGCCTATCAATGCTGTTAGCTGTTGCTATAAAGAAAACTTCCGACAGGTCATATTCCATATCGATGTAGTGGTCGGTAAAATGAGAATTCTGAACCGGATCAAGCACTTCCAGCATAGCTGCTGTTGGGTCTCCCATATGGCTTGGAAGCATTTTTTCAATCTCATCCAGCAAAATTACCGGATTCTTTGTCCCGGAACTCTGAATTGCCCTGATAATCCTTCCCGGCATGGAACCAATGTAGGTACGCCTGTGTCCCCTGATTTCTGATTCGTCGTTTATTCCGCCAAGGCTTACCTGGGCAAATTTTCGGTTAAGACTGCGTGCTATAGACCTTGCCAGGGAAGTTTTACCAACGCCGGGAGGGCCTGTAAAACAGATTATAGTTGCCTGAGGTGCTTTTGACAGTTTTTTTACGGCAAGAAATTCCAGAATCCTTTCTTTTGGGTTATCCAGTCCATAGTGGTCTTCATCAAGAATCTTTCCGGCTTTGTCAATATCCAGCATATCTTTTGTCCTTTTTGACCAGGGCAACTCCAGGACAGTATCTACATATGTCCTGATAACCGATGTTTCTGCCGTATAGAAAGGCATTTTACTAAGCTTTCGGACTTCCTTATTCAGATGGTTTTTTACATATTTGGGAATTTTAGCCTCTTCAATCTTTTGCAGAAGCTCTTCAACCTCATCAAGACCTTCTTCACCACCTAATTCCTCTTTTATTGCCTTTATTTTCTCCCTTAAAAGATATTCTTTCTGGGATTTGCCGAGCTTATAGCGGACTTTTTCCTGCAATGCTTCTTCAATTCCGATAAGCTCAATTTCCCGGGAGAGAATTTTGCTTACAAACTCAAGTCTTTCATACGTATTGAGGATTTCCAACACTTTCTGCTTTTCAATGACGTTAACCGTAAGATAAGTTGAGATTATATCGGATAATTTCCCTGCCTCCTTAATCTCTGCAAGGGAAACAAAGCTTTCAGCGTTGATTTTGGTTGTCTTTCTTATATATTCCTTGAATTTTTCAACAGTTAAGTTTAAAAGCGCCTTTGATTCATCGTTTGAAATCTCTTCTTCCTTCAGCGCCTCATACTTGGCCACTAAAATATCTTCTTTTTCTTCCAGTTCAGTAATTTTAATCCTGTTTAGCCCGTCAGCAAGCGCCTTCACGCTTCCGTCGGGAAATTTAAGAATTTGAACAACTTTAACCAGTACTCCATATTCAAACAGGTCAGGCTGTTTAGGGTCTTCAACCGACGGATCCTTTTGAGCAAGAAGGATTACATGGTGGTCTTCGGTTAAAACCGCATTTTCTACACCTGTTAGGGATTTTTTTCTTG
This sequence comes from Candidatus Gastranaerophilales bacterium, assembly GCA_028281965.1. Classification (GTDB taxonomy): domain Bacteria; phylum Cyanobacteriota; class Vampirovibrionia; order Gastranaerophilales; family UBA9971; genus JANQEB01. Next base: position 1,463 of record JANQIY010000348.1, on the reverse strand, counting down.
CTATAAAAATTGGAGCCATCATTTGAGGATAAATTACTATATCCCTCATTGGCACAACCGGTATAAAGTTTTCCTGATTTTTTGACATTTTTTGCTTCCAATGTGCTACTCCCAGTTATTTTTTATATCATAAAATTTTGGAGTATGAAACACAATATCGGCTTAATTCTTTTTTTTAACAAAAAGCGGGCTATGCAGAGGTTTTTGTCTCTACCAAAAAATTTATAAGGCAAATTTTTCTATAGCAAGCGCTGCTCCGTCATTATCCACTGTTTCTGTGACGTGGTCAGCGGATTTTTTAAATTCCTCATGCCCGTTGCCCATCGCAACCCCTATTCCGGCAAGGTCTATCATTTCCCGGTCATTGTCGTGATCTCCTATAGCCATAATTTCTGACCGGTTAACGCCCCACTGCCTTGCAAGAAACATAATTCCATCTGCTTTAGAACACTTTTTATTAATAAATTCGCAAAAATAGTCTGTTGATTTTGTTATATTCAATTGACCCGCATATTTTTCCTTAAATTCCCGCACAAGCCTGTTAATTTTTTCAGGGTCCTTATCCATGGCAAGAATTTTTGTGGGTTGAAAATTTTCAATCGACTCAAACCCGTCTACCATATAAAAAGGAATATATCTGCGGGATGCATATTCTTGTAAAATGGGAGATTCCGCTTCCACATACAGCTTATCATCGAAGTAAGCATTTATCTGTACATCTTTTTGCCGCGCATTATGAATAATATCAAGGGCAATACGTGAATCAAGGTAGTGATGCAGAAGCGTATTGTCAGATTTGTAAAATTCTTTTATCATACTTCCCTGATAGACAATTAAAGGAGTTTTTAAACCCAGTTCAACGCCTATAGGGACTGTAGCGCTATACATCCTCCCGGTAGCAATCAGTACCTGTATACCTTTTTCAACCGCTTTATTTATTGCTTGTTTTACCCTGTCAGATATCCGGAAACTTTTATCCATTATTGTCCCGTCAACATCAAGGGCAATAAGTTTTATTTTTGATTTGTGCATATTAAATATTTTAATTTAATAATTTATAAAAAGTAAAGAAATTACATAACCTGAATCACAAAATACATAAAACCCTGTAATAGGTGAAATTTTCTCAAAATCCATATGGAATTCTTAAATTGTGAAGCGGGAGCGTAGACTCATTTATGGCGGGGATTTTGAGAAAATTTTATATCGCATAAAAACTTTTTATTTATTCCTTATTTTTTCCGGGAACAAAATTTTGAAAAAAACATCTTAACAAACAACAACTCCTTAACACTCAAACTCCCCTTACTCCATTTGTAAAAAATGGAGTTTTTTATTGTTTTTCAATAATTAACTTGAGTTGCTAATTAACCCCAATCTCTAATTAGCCAAAAGCCAGGATATGACTGAGCAATATTTGCCAAAAAAATTATAGAGAATCGAAAAGAGGCTCCGCCTCTTTT
>JANQIY010000034.1 GCA_028281965.1 Candidatus Gastranaerophilales bacterium | reverse complement strand
CAACTTTCTTGATTTCTATTACCCACAAAGTAAGCTGCTATTTGTTTTGTAACTCTGGATTTTGCAAACCATCCCCACTTAATTTAATATCACCGCCATTATTTTAACCATTTTTTTGCCAGTTTTAGGCAATTTTATTTTCGTTTTGTTTTTAATTTTGTAGCTGACTAAAAAAGGAAAATTTTAAATGATTAATTCTGTTTATAATATTCAGAATAATTACTATAGCCCCCTGCTCCAAAGAAATAAAACAAACCTAAAAGCTTCTGAGAGCAGGAATAATGGTTATATAAAACCGGTTCATATTATTCCTGCTTATCACAGGGCGCAGGTATTGCCTTTTAAAGCGGCTCAAGCTCCTTCTGAAGCTACTATGAAATATATAGAGCTTATAAGAGAACTAGATGGTTCTCTTGAAAATCTTAACCAGCTGGCCTCATCAGAAATCAAGGATATAGCAGCAGGGATAGATATTTTTGAAGGCTGGGACTCTTATGATATAAAGTTTGTTACTGATTATATGGATGCTATATTTCTTCAAAGGGGTTGTCCTCATCACTGTAGTCACTGCGCAGCTGATTCAGAGCATAAAATTACAACAATGAGCTGGAAAAACTTTGAGACAATAGCAAATGGAATGGGGGAACTCAAAGAAAGGTTAGGGTTTAACCCGTTTAGACTTAATGATACAGAAAATAGAATATACCCTTTTATAGACTCAGATCCAATGCTTTTCAAGAGCCCTACAGGACTAACTGATGAAAATGGAAACCCCGTATATCGAGATATACATGATGCAGCCAAACTGTTTTATGAAAAAACAGGGACAAAATTTCTGATAACCACAGCCGGCTGGAGTCCGAAAAATAAATTCGTACAGAAGGCAGCTGAAAAGATAGTTAATGATAGTGAATGTATCTCAGTAATAACAATTTCAGTTCATCCATTCCATCGTTATTTTGAAAAAGCAAGAAAACTTGAGCGTGAGGCTGACAGGGAAAAGAATGAAGATAATAAAAAAAGACTGAATGAAAAAGCTGAGAAAGAAAGAAATAAGTATTACGAAATGATGGTAAATACTATTTATACCTTTTTACCCTTAGCAAAAAGCGGTAAGGTAGGTATTTTATCTATGGATTTACCTGAAGATGCGAAAGATAAATACCCGGAGTGGGAATCGGTCGAAAGGATAAAATCCCAAATTTATGATAAACTTAAGAAAAAAGTAATAGAGGAAAAAGGAGAAGAATATTTATTAGAAGAAATAAAAAATATCGACATCAAGAATAGAGAAATTAGTTATGAAGGCAGGGCTTATGATTTTGCCCCTCCGGGCGCTAGCGGCTATGGTACCAGAAAATATTCCGAGAGACATTACGCAACATTATACGATGATAAGTATCACCAAAAAGTATACGAGCTTTACCGAAGAGATCCAAAATATTTTATATACAACAAAAATCCTAAAAGAATCGATCTGGACGGTTCAATTTTACTTAATTACACAAATTTTTCTTTTAATGGAGATATAAAATTTTATCCGGTCAGGCTGGTCGGGAAAAAATTAAACCTGCCTGAACCTCAGGAAATAAAAACCCAAAGGACTGTCCCTGAATATCCATGGCCCGATGAGAGATTTTTGAATAAATAGTATGGTTAATAGAAATAAAGCTCGAAAATGAATTTTTTTATTGATTTTGTGAGAGAGTAAAAATAAGTAATTTCAATAGATATTATTTTTTTAAAATTACCGGTAAAATTTTGCATAAACATTAAGATTTCGGAACAAAAATTTATATTTTGTTTTTGCTGTATATTAAAGGAAGAAATAACCTGCAGGTTAAAACTATTGCAAATATTTGACGCGCCAATAATTAAAAAGAAGAAAAAATTTATACCTGATCATAAAGTGTATTTGTCGTTCAGCAGCGAAGGTTTCGGGCACTCCAGCAGGGCAATGGCTATTGCAAAGGAGCTGTCAAAAGAAGAAGTAATAATAGGATCCTACAGCTATGCGCTGGACAGGTTTAAAACAGCAGGATATAACTGCGTGGAACTGCCCCATGAATTTAAAATAATCGGAGCAAAGGGGACTTTTGACGTTAAAAAGACCATAATAAAAAACCACTCGGGCGCTTTGACATTTAATAACATTATATCCAAAGAAATAGAGGCAATAAGAGAACATGGCGCATCCTGTGTTATAGCAGACGGAAGGCTTGCGCCGGTTATGGCGGCTGACAGGCTTAGCCTGCCATGTATTGTAATTACTAACCAGAGCGCATTTTACCCGTTTTTTGCAAAAGATTCCGCTTTAATACGTGTTTTTGGCAAGTCTTTTGACTGGCTTATGAAAACCTGGCTAAGTTCAGCCGAGGAAATCATGATCCCTGATTTTCCACCTCCTTATACGGTTTGTTTGTATAACCTGAGTGAAAATTTCAAGGTTAAAAAGCGTACACGTTTTGTAGGGCCTCTTATTTGCTTTGATCCCGACAATCTTGAAGGAATTGAAAAAACCGGGGAAAAATATGCGGCAGTGATGCTGGGCGGTCATGCTTACAGAAAACCGCTCTTAGACACTGTTATAGACGCAGCAAAAAGGTTTCCTGATTTTTATTTTCACATATTTGCCAGCTTTGAAGTTGAAGACCTGCCTGAAAACGTAAGAATATGCGGGTTCAAGTCCAATATTGCGCCTTACCTGAATGCCGCTGATTTTGTAATAACACAGGCCGGACACAGTACCGCAATGGAGCTTTTAGCGCTTGGCAAGCCTTCTATAGTAATTCCTGATTTTAAACAAATAGAGCAGGAAAACAATGCGCTAAGAATGGAAGAGTTGAAAACTTCAATCAGGATAGAATACAGCGATTTTTCATCTGAGCGGTTAAGTGAAGCAATAAAAAAAATAACCACAGAACCCGTATATAAAGAGAATGCCGAAAAATTCAGGGAAATCGCAAGGGAAATACAGGGCAGGAATAAAGTTATCAAAGTTATTAAGGATTATTACAGCAGGCTGCAGTGTTATTAATAGTATATTTTTATTCTTTTGTCTTAAATAAAGACAATTGCAATAATAATAAATCTTGTTTAAAATGAACTTTAATGAGTCAGACAATATACTAAAAGGGGTAGGAAAATGAAGGACAGACTAATTTTATCAATATTACTGGTCCTTTCATGGATAATACTATTTATCTTCCAGAAATATGTCCCAATACAATCAGCAATATATGTGCTTTTTACATTGATGATTGCATATGCGGCGTTAATTCATGCGGCTGATTTTCATCAAAAAAGAAAAATAAAAAAACTGATAAAAAAAGGGGCTTATAAGGATAAAACCATCGAAGACCTTGATTATAAGCCGTTTGTAAGTATTGTTATCCCTGCCCACAACGAAGAAAAAGTCATTCAGGATACGGTTAAAAACATCTTATCAATTGATTATGAAAATTATGAAGTACTTATTGTTGATGATAGAAGTGAAGATTCAACGGCCGAAATAATAAAAAAAATCAGCAGGGAAAATCCCGGGCTCAGGTATCTTATCCGCGGGCAAGACTCATTCCCCGGCAAGTCTGCGGTAATGAATGATGCTTTAGCAATGACTAAAGGGGAAATTCTTTGCGTATTTGATGCGGATGCAAGAGTTAAACCGGATTTTCTTAAAAAGATCCTGCCTTATTTTTCAGAGCCTGAAGTCGGCGCTGTTCAGGCAAGAAAGATAATTGCCAACAGGGATGTAAACCTGCTGACAAGATGCCAGGATAATGAATACATACTTGATACCCAGTTCCAGTCAAACAGGGATTCAATCAAGGGAGCCGTAGAGCTTAGAGGAAACGGCCAACTTGTAAGAAGAGAAGCCATGATGGATATTGGCGGCTGGAATAACCATACTATTACCGACGACCTGGATCTTTCAACCAGGCTTCACCTTAAAGGCTGGGATGTAAGATTTGCGGAAAATGTAGATGTTTATGAAGAGGGTATAACCGGATTTTCTGCATTGATCAGACAAAGAAGAAGATGGATAGAAGGAAGCATAAGAAGATATCTTGATTATGCGGTTGATATTTTAACATCAAGAAAAATTTCCTTAAGAGTGACTATAGACATGCTGGCATTTATATCTGAATTTATACTTCCGGTGTGGATTTTTTCAGAATGCATGATTCAGGGAATTCGGCTGGCTAAAGGGGTTGAAGATAACATTCTTTATACGCTTATGCTTATACCCGCTCTGTTTCTTTTCTTTGAAATAGGGTTGCTTTATAGCTTAAGAAAGTATAAACGGTTTTCAATTTTAAAAACATTGAAGCAAAGCATAGAAACCGGAATTTATATGATAATTATCTGGGTTCCAATGGTTTGCTATATTGTGTTTAAGATAATATGCTCAAAGAGGACTATGGACTGGGGAAAAACAGATCATGGAGCGGAAATTCCGGAGAAAAACGTTTTAATTGAGCAAACAGACTAGGAGATAAAGAGGGTGCATTTATGAAAAGTCTTGTTATTGATGATGATGCTTCCAGTAGGGCTTTATTTGTAAGGTGTTTAGAAAAATACGGGGATTGCGATACAGCTTCAATAGGCTTTGATGGTATAAATAAATTTAGAGAAGCTTTTAAAAGCGCCGAGCCCTATGACCTTGTGGTAATTGATATCATTTTGCCGGATATAAACGGAAATGAAGTACTAAAAATGATCCGTACCGAGGAGGATATGTCCAGAACGCCTGATTATTTCAGGACAGGTATCATTCTTACCACTTCCCTTGATGATAATGAAAATAGAAAGCTGTCAGAGGAACTTACCCCGGGTAAAGAAGTCTATTACGTAAAGTCTTATGGAGCAAATGGACTTAATGAAAAGCTTCAGGAGCTTGGGCTTCCAAAGTATTAAAAAATAAAATGAAATACCTGTTTGAACCGCAAGAAGATAAATTTAACCTGAAAAACCTTTCAACCGAGGCGAAATTTCATTTTATCGGGCTCGGCGGAATAGGAATGAGCGCACTGGCAAGAATTTTGCTTCAGGCAGGCTACAAAATATCCGGTTCGGACTTAAGCAAAAACCATTTGCTTGAGTATTTTGAAAAAATGGGAGCTGAAGTTTACGTGGGTCATGCCGCAGAAAACCTGAACGGCGCCGAAGTTGTGGTAAAAAGCTCCGCTATTAAGGAAGATAACCCGGAGTATAGAAAAGCCCTGGAAAATAATATTCCGGTAATTCATAGGGCGGAGCTGTTAAATGCTCTTATGACGGGTTTCAGGCAGGAATCAATAGGCGTGACCGGGACCCACGGCAAAACCACAACGACCGGCATGATTGCCGTAATTTTAAATGAATCAGGTTTTGAGCCAAGTTTTGCCATAGGTGGTGAAATTCCGCAGCTCAAGACGAATTCAGCCTTTGGAAAAGGCGGGTATTTTGTCTCGGAACTCGATGAAAGTGACGGGACAATTGAGCTGTATAGCCCGGAACTGGGTGTAATCACCAACCTTGAGCTGGAACACCCCGACCATTACAGAGACGGGTTTGAGCAACTGCTTGAAACCATGAAAAAGTTCGTTAATCAAACTCCTGGTAATGCCAGAATAATTATTAACATTGACGATTCAGGAAATAATGAACTTATAAGCAGGATAAAAAGCGATAAATTTATAACTTACAGCCTTGAATCAAATAATGCCGACTACTTTGCAGAAATTGTCGAAACCGTGCCCGATGGAAAAATGAAAGTCTACAAAAAACACGAATACCTTGGAGAGGTAAAACTGGGAATCCCCGGCAGGCATAACATTTCAAATGCTTTAGCCGCAATAGCGGCGGTTCTTGAATCCGGCGTGGAATTTACACAAACTGCGCAGGCCCTGGCGAAGTTTACCGGCATGAAAAAGAGGTTTCAGACGGTGGGGTATGCGAGAGGAACCCGGCTCATCGATGATTATGCCCACCATCCGACTGAAATCAGGGCTACAATTAACACTACAAGAAATATCGTCGACTTCGTGGGCAAAGGCAGGGTAATTGCTGTTTTTCAACCTCACAGGTATACCAGGCTGGAAAAATTCTGGGATGAATTTTTACAGTCATTTGATGAAGCGGACGTTGTGTGTATATGTGATGTTTATTCAGCTGAGGAAGACCCTATACCGGGCGTAAGCTCCGAAAAATTCTTCAAATTACTGGGACATGACAATTCCCGTTATGTAAAAGGAGAGCTGGATGCGGTTGCAAAAGAACTTATAAAGATAATCCGGCCTGATGATATAGTTCTAACAATGGGAGCAGGTCATATAACAAAACTTGGCGGCATTATAATAGATAGTATAAATAATGATTCGCCAGGTAGTGGTTGATTAAAAAGAAAAATCTTTTTACTTTAAGAAAAGAGCTGAAATAAAACTATATAGCTCCGCCCACTTTCAGGATGGTTCGGGTGAAAATGAGTTACGCAAAACCTCCAACGAAAACTATACCGATTTCAATAAGTAACCGTTGAATTAAAAATATAAAACGTCGCATGTTATTGCGAGGAGCGAAAGCGAGCCGCCCCCCGCCATGGGCGGGGGCTGGAAGGCTGAGGCGAAGAGCCTTAGCCTGAAATGCCGTTTAATGCGAGCTTTCAAGACAGGTGCGAAGCGCCGAAGTGGCAATCTATCCAGTCAACATTATGGACTGAAAGCCCATCCAGATAGATTAACATCCTGAAACAAGTTCAGGCCAGGCATCCTCGTGATGAGATTGTTCATTTATTTTTTTATTTCTTGGATAAGCTCTTAATGTATTATTACATTCTTGAAAAAATTTATAATTTGTTAACATAACTTTACTTTCTAAAACCCTTGTAAATTAAGGGTTTTAAGAAAATAATAAAAAATCTAATACTTTTTAACAAATAAAAAACAAAAATCAGGGTAATTTTTTAAGTATTATTGTTTTAATATAAATAAGGGAAGAAACTTAAAACATGAATTTAATCAAATTTTCGTACAGGGGATATTGTTAGGAGAGTAAAGTATGAGTTTTAAAGAAAAAAGTTCTTTAAGTTGTGAAGAGATCTATTCACAGGCTATAAAGAGAGCTGGTCTAAGAAAGATTGACGTATCAGAGCTGCCTGATAAACTGCCAAATTTCAGGGACTACAAAGGAACCAAGGATAACCTGCTTGCTGAATGGTTAAAGAACTGGATTGACAGCAGGGTTTCACAGGGCAAGTTTAAGATAAATGATCTTTTACCGGGCAAAAAGGAGATAGCTGAAAAAACAAAAGTAAGTATAGGCACTGTCCAGACAGCTATCAGGTTAATCGAGGACGAGGGTTATGTAGCTTCCAAGCAGCGTATAGGAACTTTTATCTGCGATAAGGAAACAATATCCGATTCGCTAAGAAAACAGACCTCCAAACGTGAACAGGCTATTGAGTGCATAAAAAGATATATCATAAAAAGCGGTTATCAACCGGGACATGTGCTGCCCTCTTCCAGGGAACTGGCAAAAATCATAGGCAGCGCACCGAATACAACAAGATTGGCGGTTGAGTACCTGACAAATACCGGTATTATCGAGTCAAAGATTTTAAAGGGAAATAAAGCAAACTGGATATTAAAATCGATTCCCGAACTGGATGGTGAAGATTTTGAAAAGGAGTCAACCATTGATTCAGATACGCTGGTTAACCAGGTAGAGCGTGAATTAAAAGACCTTATCATAAAAAATTATAAAGTCGGTGATAAATTAATGTCACATTATGAAATAGCCGATACTTTAAAAGTAAGCATAAAAACAGTTCATGATGCTATGAAGCGTCTTGTTGAACAGGGGATTCTTCAGTCAAGACGGGGCAGGTACGGGACATTCATTCTGCGCGTGCCTTCAGACAAGCAGGTAATGACCGGAAAAGAAAGCGAAATTTTTGCTCCTGCTACTCAGGCAAGTTTATACAACTATGAAAGAATTCAAACATATCTTAAAAGCTTCATAAAAGATAATTTTAAGCCCGGTGATAAGCTGCCTGCGATGAGCAAATTAGCTGAAGACCTTAAAGTCAGCAGTAACACAATAAGAAAAGCGCTGCAAAACCTTGCGGAAGATGAAGTAGTAAGCTTTTCCAGAGGAAGATACGGCGGCACATTCCTTGTTAAATACCCGGAAGTCGAGAAGGAAGCCGAGAACCCGGTACTTTCCTGGCTGGCGGTAAATCCGGAATATTCATCAGCTTACAGCAGGAATTAAAAATTTTAATATTAAAAAAAAGCGGCTTAGCCGCTTTTTTAGCGCGTATTTTTAACTTTTCGACAGTTTTTGTAGTAAAAAATTTTTTAAACCACTACCTAAAATTCTTTTAAGGAACTAACAAAAAATTTGGTGGTGGTTAATAAATTATAACTTCCTGACACACCGTATTGAAAAGGCGCACTTGTTTTCGTTTGGCATGGAATCGCGCAGTATGTCAGTGACAAGACTGCCAAGCAATTGGTAACGGCCGGTAGTATCTGCCAACCAAAAGTGTGAGGGGTAGCATCCATTGTGGGAACCGCTACAGCCAGAAGGAAAACCCTCGCAGTATGGCGACGAGTAACCGCTACGCTCGTCACAAAGATCGAGTTTCATTGCCTGGTCTGTCAGGGTTTTGTCCGGATTACGCAATACATAGTATTCGCTAACGGTGGGCAGTCTCCAGTTCTTCTCTCCATAATCAACTCCATTGTTTAACGCATTACACGCTCTTGCTCCCCCATTCAGAGTACATAAATATTTATCAGTTCCTCCTGTTACAGGATTTCCACATCCTGTCCCGTCGCAGATAGTATCCGGTGATGCTCCATACCAGCATCCGGCTTCGTTATTTTCACAGGTAGCGCCAGGGCAAGGAACTTCGTCATTAGCAACAAGATTGTCATAATCTGCCTGATTGCAGTTTGTTACTTCAAAATCATAACCTAATCCTGTTTCCGTAGCAGAAAAAATCGTAGTAGCGCCGTTAGGATTAAGACAATTATTCACAGGCCCTTCTGACGGGCATACTCTACTGCCCGGAGCAGGCGGGCTACCCCCTTCTGCTGTCAGGTTATAATAATGCCCTTCCGGTCTCTCCGACCAGAAGCTGAATATATCATCACAAGTCA
>JANQIY010000277.1 GCA_028281965.1 Candidatus Gastranaerophilales bacterium | reverse complement strand
TTACTTATCGCGTATCAGCATTAATTGGCTAGACCCCGCATCAAGTGCGGGGTGACAGTTTAAGTTTAATTTATCCAATTTAGAACTGAATTGCCCTGGTTTAAAATCTTGTTATAATTACTTTTAAGCTAATTGGCGATTCGAGTTAATTAAAGAGGTGGAAATATTATGAAAGACAAACAGTTTTTAATGATCCCGGGACCAACCCCTGTTCCTGAAAGAGCGTTGCTTGCAATGGCAAAGCACCCTATGGGGCATAGGAGTTCTGAGTTTTCAGCGATTATGAAAGAAGTATACCAGGATTTAAAATGGCTTTTCCGGACAGAGGAAGACGTGTTTGTATATACTTCCAGCGGCACAGGCGCAATGGAAGCCGCAATCTTTAACCTCGTAAACCCGGGGGATAAAGTCCTTAGTCTTGTTATGGGCAATTTTAGCGAAAGATGGGCAAAAATTGCTGAAATGCGTGGAGCAGACGTTGAAAGAATAAGCTTTGACTGGGGACAGGCTGTTGACCCTGATATTTTAAGAGAAAGGCTTGACCAGGATATTAATAAGGAAATAAAGTTCGTTACCCTGATTCACAACGAAACTTCAACCGGAGTGACTAATGATATTCAGACGCTGGTAGGGATAATCAGGGAACATGGCGCTCTTTCCGTTGTTGACGGGGTTACAAGCGTCGGGGCAATTCCGGTTAAAATGGATGAATGGGGTATTGATGTTATTGTATCGGGAAGCCAGAAAGGATTTATGATCCCCCCCGGACTTGCTTTTTTAGCTTGCAGCAAAAAAGCCTGGCAAGTCCACGAAGAATGCAAAAATCCCAGTTTTTACTTTAATTTTAAAGCTTATAAAAAATCGGCCGCGGAAAATACAACTCCATATACGCCTAATGTTTCACTTATTGTTGCCTTGAGAGAAACTCTAAATATGATGAAAGAAGAAGGCCTTGATAATTTTTACGACAGACACGCAAGATTAGCTCAAATACTAAGGGAAGGAGTAAGGGCAATGGGTCTCAGGCTGTTTGTTGAAGACGATGCTGTTGCCAGCAGGGTCATTACGGCAATTTACCCGCCGGAGGGAATTTCCGTCCCCGATATTAGAAAAACGCTTAATAATGAATATGATATTGTAGTAGCTAACGGACAGGCAAAACTCAAGGATAAAATCTTTAGAATGGGCCACCTCGGCTATGTTTCGGAAAGAGATGCAATTACAGCGCTGGGCGCGCTGGAATCCTCTCTTTTAAAACTTGGGTATGATGCTAAAAAACAGGCCGCTTCGGTAAAATAATCGGTCTAAACCGTTTTTTTCCCGTTTTTGAAATAAAAATGCCAGAAATCAGGATTAAGCATCACCAGAAACGGTATTAATTCCAGCCTTCCGACCAGCATGTTAAGGCAAAAAATAAGCTTTGTCATAAGTGTAAGCCCGTCATAGCTTCCCATAGGGCCGAGTTTCCCAAATGCAGGGCCTATATTCCCCAGTGTCGCAGCCGTACCCCCGAACCCTATTACGGCATTGTCCTCTATAATAGAAACCAGGATTGCGGAAGCGATTAAAATTGTAAAATAAAAAAAGATAAACCCGATAATTTGTTTTAAAACATCATGAGGTACAGCGCTTCTATCAAGCTTAATCTGTATAATTGCTTTAGGGTGAAGGGTCTGCACCAATTCCCGCCCCATATACTTAAATCCCAGGAAAATTCTGACCACTTTAATCCCGCCTCCTGCTGAACCTGCGCATCCTCCAATCAACATCATGGCAAAAAGAACTATCTTTGCCCGGGTATCCCAGAGTTCAAAATCCTCACTGACAAACCCGGTGGAGGTTATGATGGAAATTACCTGGAAAAAACCGTTTCTTATTGAGTCAAAAATAGAGTAATTATTCAAAAACATCACTATAAGCCCAAGAATAAGTGAAGAAACAAAAACTATATTGAAATAAAACTTGAACTCTGAGTTTTTAAGGAAAAGCCGATAATTTCCGGTGGAAAACACTTTATATTGCAGCGCAAAGTTGGTTCCGGAAAGGAACATAAAGAATATAACTATGGTTTCAATAGTTTTATTGTGGTAACCCATAATGCTATCCGGGTTTGGAGAAAACCCGCCTGCCGCAATCGTGGAAAACGAATTGCAAAAAGCGTCGAAAAGGTCCATTCCCGCGTAATAAAGCAGGATTATCTCTATTAAAGTAAGGAAAATATAGATACTCCAGAGCGCTTTTGCCGTAGATCTTACACGGGGAGTGATTTTTTCTTCCGTAGGCCCCGGAGCTTCCGCAAAAAACATCTGTCTCCCGGCAACAGCAAGCTGGGGAAGAATAGCTATAAACAAAACAATTACACCCATACCCCCAAGCCACTGGCTCAGGCTTCTCCACAGAAAAAACGCCTTTGGGTAGGCTGTAAAATCAGTTAAAATTGTTGCCCCGGTAGTAGTAATTCCTGATACAGCCTCAAAAACAGCATTTATAAACGAAAGACCATAAAACAAGTAAGGGATTGCGGTTATCAAAGACACGGCCGTCCAGGTTACGGCAACGATAAAAAGGCCTTCCTTACTCTTCAGGTCATTGTAATTCTCAGGCGGGGTAAATACTTTCCTGAGTAAGATCCCGGTCGATAAAGAGATAATTGATGCCGTAACAAAAGGAACGACGGAATAATAGTCCTGGTATGCAAGCGCTGCCGCAATAGGAGTCAGTATTATAAACCCAAAGTAAAAAAGGATAAGTCCCAGCGCATTTGTTATGTAATTTATTCTCATGACCGGCTTTTAGCTACCTTAACTAGTTCGTCCTTGAAGAATGATTTTACTTTACCGGCTGATTCAGTGGTTGTAAAGACCATCAGGTTATCGTTTGCCCTTATGTAGGTGCTGCCCTTGGGAATTAATATCTTGCTGCCCCGTTTGATTGCGCCGATAATCGCCTTTACCGGAAGCGAAATATCCATAATTTTTATATCTTCGAAATCTTCTGACATTGATATTTCAAGTACCTCTCCCTGGCCTTTTTCCACCAGCGCAAGTATTGCGACATCCTTTTCAAGAAGCTTGTCTTTAATTTCCCTGAGCGCCGCTTCTTTTGGAGATACCGCAACGTCTATACCTACTTTTTCAAAAAGGTTTATGTTCCTGGCTTTGCTTACTCTTGTTATAACGCGTTTTACACCGAGCTGTTTAGCTAAAAGCGAGCACAGAAGGTTTTTTTCATCGTTATTGGTAACAGACACCAGTACCTCGCTGTCTCCTATGTCTTCTGATTCCAGCAGTTCCAGGTCAGTCCCGTCCCCTTTGATCACCAGGGTCTTTTTAAGGTTGTCGGAGAGGAAGTCGCACCTTTCTTCACCAACCTCGATAAGCTTTGTTTTTACGCCAATGTTCTCAAGGCTCGAAGCAAGCATAAACCCGACATTTCCACCCCCGATTATTGCGGTGCTTGTCGTTCCTTTTTTCTTTCTTTCAAAAAAAACGGCGGCAAGGTTATTAAGCCCTTCTTCACTACCCATAAATATTACTTTATCGTTAATATTAAGCTCTGTATTTCCATCGGGGATAAACAGGGATTCATTACGTGTAATGCCTACAATAAGTGTATCTTCCGGAAAAAAGCAGTCCTTTATCTGCCGGTTTACCATGGGGGAGTCGTCTTTTATACGGTATTCAAGAAGCCTGGCTTTTCCCCCGGCAAAAATTTCTACATCAATAGCCTCAGGAACCAGTATTATCCGGAAAATTTCCTGCATAAGCAGTTCCTCAGGCCAAATTATGTGGTCAATGCCTTTTTCCATGTCCTGCCCCTGGGTGTTAAGGGAGGAAAAAGTTTCCAGATATTGCTGGTGTCTTACAAAGCATACAGTTTCCACATCCGGGTTGATTCTTTTTGCTGTCCAGCTGGAAACTATGTTGGCTTCGTCCAGCATGGAGCAGGCGATAAAAACCTCGGCTTTCTTTACTCCTGCAGATTCCAGCGAGTTAATGTTTGCCCCGCTGCCTGATACATAGCTGACATCAAGTTTGTTAAATTCCTCAGGCACCTCTTCCAGAGTGTCTACAACTGTTACGTCGTGTATCTCATAAAGCTCTCTTGCAATAAGCGCAGCCATTTCTGAAGTGCCGTTTATTATTACCTTCATTAAATTTCAGTCTTCTCCGTCTGAATCCATATAAATGGTTATAAATCAAATAAAGCTTTGTTTCAAATTTATATTTTTAAAATAGTTTAAACATCAGTAAAAGAGAAATCTTCAGGAAGATATTTCCTTACTTCTTTAATTAACTTTTAAGACGGGGTTTGATTCTTTTTGTTCTCTGTTTGCAACTGTAGTATTAGGGATTAGTATTATTAGTAGTTATAGTGATCTGAGAAAATAAACAGGATTTAATAAATGATGATGAAAAGCAATAATAGAAATACTTTAAGGGTTAGGTGTAGGGCTTCGCCCTACCCAAAACGGTTTCCCCCTTCCTTTGAAGGAAGGGGGCAGGGGGATGGTAGTTTTAGACATTTTTTATTTTTAAATTTAATTAATTTCCTGATTACTTTTTAAGATCACTATAAATCTACTATGTTCAAAATTTTTCTGGTCTTTTCAATTTTTTTAAAAACTTTTTCAGTTCTTTCCTTTACCATCCTAATCAATGTGCTGCAACTGGTAGGGCAGCTTTGAGCATTTGAGACAAGGTTTTCCAGAAGTGCCAGGTTATCCAGGCATTCACCGGATGCTGTTTTATTGATTTTAGCCAGTTTTTCTTTTTTTCCCATTTTTTACTCCTTTTATTACGAAAAATAAAACTATTTCCAAATTATTTTTCGTAATTACGATTTATTATTCGTTAATAATAAATTAAAACGATTTATTTGTCAATAAAACAATTTAAAAATACAATAAGAAAATGGAATTATTTGCCAGAGAACAAGTTAAAGTACTTCTTGCGCAAGAAGTTATGACATTAAAAGACCTTGCAAGTATATTGAGTAGAGAGCTTGGCAAGAAATATACCCCCGATAATTTATCTCAAAAATTAAGAAAAGGCACTATTCCTTATAATGAAATGGTGATTATTGCAAAAATTCTTGGTTATAAAATAAAATTTGAGAAAGATGGTTTTTAAACTTTAATAATGATTAAGAAAAAATTTAGCTGGTAGGTAACAAAAAATCCTGATAGTGAATAAATTATTTCAGCTTTAAAACCGCCTGTATAAGTGCTGCGGCTTTATTTTGCGATTCCTGAAACTCAAAGTCAGGTTCAGAGTCAGCTACAATCCCCCCTCCTGCCTGGATAAATACGCTATTACCCCGGATAAGCATTGTCCTCAGGGTTATAGCCACATTAATTTCGTTGTTAAACCCAAGATATCCTATACAGCCTGCGTATGGCCCTCGGGCGGCCTTTTCCAGCTGGTAAATAATCTCCATTGCCCGGACTTTTGGGGCTCCCGACACCGTTCCCGCGGGAAAGCAGGCTTTTAAGAGGTCAACAGAATCATACCCGTCCCTTAGTTTGCCTGAAACATCGCTTACAATGTGCATTACATGCGAAAACCGTTCTATCTCCATAAGCCTTTCAACGGTTACTGTGCCGTATTTGCTTACCCTGCCTATGTCGTTTCTCGCAAGATCAACCAGCATGACGTGTTCTGCGCATTCTTTAGCGTCATTAATCAGCTCTTGTGCCAGCTTATCGTCAATTTCCGTGGTATCACCGCGTTTTCTGGTGCCTGCGATCGGCCTTGTGCTGATTTTGCCTTCTTTACCGCATTTTACAAGCGCTTCCGGCGATGAACCTATTATTTTAAATTCGTTAAAATCCAGGTAATACAGGTAAGGAGATGGATTTATACTCCTTAAAGCCCTGTATATCGTGAAATCGTCTATCCCTTCCTTGTCCACGCAAAACCTCTGGGAAAGCACTACCTGGAAAATATCACCGGCTTTTATGTACTGCTTTGCTTTCAGGATGGCATTTGTCCATTGCTGCCGGGTAATGTTGGATTCTATCTCTATTTGGGAATTCTTCGCATTCAGGCAAAAAGGTTTTAAACTGTGAGAGCCTGCAAGCTGGTCTAATATTGCTTTTATTTTTGTTTTAGCCTGTTCATAAAGGGCTTCCAGGTTGGATATATCGTCAATCAGAAGGTTATTTATCACGTAGATCCTGTGTTTTACATGGTCAAATGCCAGAACTGTCCCTCCTGCCATAAAATATGAATCCGGAAAGCTTTCACACTTTTCAATTTTCTCATAATGTTCTTTTAACCCGGGTTCAATAAAGCGAATCGTATCATATCCCAGATACCCGACTAATCCCGGGGGAAGGGGGACATTAAAGTTTAATGAGGAATATTCCGAAAAAAATTTTTTTAACAAATCATAAGGAGTATCAGCTTCCAGAACCTGTTTTCCTCCGGAAACTTCTATCAGGAAGGTTTTTTCGGGTTCTGACCTGATTATAAACAGCGGATCAATTCCTATAAAAGAATACCTGCCTACGGATTCCCCTCCCTCAACTGATTCCAGCAAAAAAGAATATTTTTGGCCTTTACTGACCTTGTTATATGCGGAAACAGGAGTTTCCAGATCAGCTATAATTTCAGCCCAGACAGGAACAAAAAATTTCTTCCCAATCTTCTTTATGTTGCTCTTTATTTCTTCTATGGAAGGATTAATTTTCAGCATATTTCACATTATCTTTAAACTGTTTTAAAAATAATACCATAAGAAATTGCTGTGTGTTTTACGAAATTACTGGATTATATCCTGAATAATTCCATCCTTAACTATTATTTCGGCATCTTTAAACTTTTCATACAGGTTTTCGCCGGGTCTCAGGTCAACATAGTTTTCAAGACTCCCGGTTATGATCACATTATCAAGGGTTAAATGGTTAATGTTATCTTCCTGGAATTGTAGTTCCTGTTTTAGCTCACCCATCTGCTGAATTCTTCGCATAATCTCTTCCAGGGATTGCTGGATTTGTTCCATATCCTGTTCTCCATAAAAAACAGAAGAAGTCCCCGAGACCTGATCCTGAATTTGTTTGCTTTGAAGTTCCAGCTGCATTATCTGATTATCTATAAGTCGCATTTCTTTTGCCAGCTCATCTTTTGCCTGTTGTTTAAAACTCTCTGTCACTACCGTTTTAACTTTTACAGGTCTTTTTACCCGAATGGTTTTATTACTCATAAGCTTACCCCTTATATATTTCCAAAGATTTTTCATATTTATATATATTCAAAAGTTAGCAGATTATACCTACTTCAAGTTAAGTTTATTACATAATACTTGTTTTTAAATTACTAATTAAGAGAGTTTTTAAAATAATTAGTGCCCTATAAGTAGGCAACAAAAAGCTTTGTCATCCTGAAACAGGTATAACAAAGCTTTTTTCTTGAATAGGTTCTTAATGAAAAACTTTAATTTTTCTTTAAAGAGACATCGTCAAATTTAACCTCCATACCGGACTCTATGCAGAGCTTGCATATATCGAGGTTTTGCATATCTGCCGGATTAAAACAGCCTGATAAAGTGAAAAAAGTTTCCTGCTGAGGTTTTCTATACTTACTAAAAGTCATTCCTGTCAGGTGTAGTGCTTTACAGTTGGATTTGTAGTGGCTAAAAGTTTAATGAAAAAAATTTAAAACCTGAAATAATAACTGTAAATCATACAGGAGAAACAGTTATGAAAGAAAAAATTGGAAGATGTACAAGATGTGGCAGCGATAATTTATTAAAAAACGGTCATACATCAAATGGAAAGCAACAATATTTTTGTAAAGCCTGTGGGGCCCGCAGAATTTTAGAACATGAAAAAGACTACAATGAATCAAGAAAAGGGGAAATAATCAGGGCTTACTTTGAAAGAGCAAGTTTAAGGGGAATAGAAAGAATTTTTCATGTTTCCAGAAATACAGTATCAGGATGGCTTAAAAAAAATGATAGAGAAGTTGCCTACAATAGAAGAAACTCTTATCAAAGTAAAAGATGATGTTCTTGAATTAGATGAAGAATGGACATTTGTGAGAAAGAAAATAAATAAAAGATGGCTTTGGCTTGCACTTTCAAGAGCAACAAAGCAAGTTGTAGCCTATTGTATTGGAGATAGGACAAAAGAAAGTTGTCAAAAACTTGAAGAACGAATTCCTGAAAGATACAAAGAAACCTTTAAATTTAGCGACTTATGGGACGCTTACAATGTTGTGTTTCCTGAAAATCATAAATCTGTAGATAAAACCAGCGGTGAAACAAGCCATATCGAAAGATTTAACAATACTATCAGGCAAAGATTAGCACGTTATACAAGAAAAACACTTGCTTTTTCAAAGTCAGATTACTGGCACGACCTTGTAACACACCTTTTTATCATACATTACAATTTATCATTAAGAATTTA
>JANQIY010000272.1 GCA_028281965.1 Candidatus Gastranaerophilales bacterium | reverse complement strand
CCGCCCACCTCCAGGGTGGGTTGGGCGAGCATTTTAAGGAATTTTGAAAAAATGTAATTAGCAATTCGAGTTAACTAGAGGAAAAACCATGGATTTACTGCTTGAACATACGGGAAAAGGTTTTATAGCAATGCTTACAATATCAATGCCGGCTGTTTTAACAGCTGCCGCAATCGGCCTGGTAGTGGGTATTTTGCAGGCGGTAACCCAGGTGCAGGAGCAGACAATCGCTGCCGCCCCGAAAGTCCTGGGTGTATTCATTATAATTATGGCAATGGGACCGTTTTCCGTAAAAACCCTTACTGAATATTTAAAGACATCAGCTAACGTAGCCTTTCATATAATACCCAAAGACGAAGAAACCGTCTTATCAGGAAAACAATTTTATAAATACGGCCGCCAGGAAAATAATTATAGCGAAAAAACCTTTGATGCGATGGAAATTATGCGAAATCCCGGCAAAACCCCATTTGCGGATAAAAAATATAAAGAGTCCATTAAAAAACCGCCCGCAGGAGCTGTTTCCAGCCCCAACTTCATAGAAAGGCAAAAAATTCAATCGGGTAAATAAGGATAATAAATGATAAAAAGGAAATTCGCCATATTAATATGTATTATTTTTTTCTCAGGTTTTTTCCTGGTTAAAACAGGTGTTTACGCGGAAAAAAATAATAAAAAACTTGAGTTAAAACAAAACCATTCTCACCTTTTAAGCTTCAATGAAAAGATAATCAAGTACAGGCTGGGCGATGGGGACGCATTTGACGTGGAAGTCCTGCCGGACATTTTTAACTGCCGGCATGAAATGCTGGTAAAACCATTGCGGGAAGTGAATACAAACCTTATTATCTGGACAGGTTCAGGAGTATACAATTTTGACCTGGAGGCAAAAAACAGACGCGGTCTTACAAAATTCTTCAACTTTATCAAGGATAAAGAGCCTGTCCCCGAAGGTATCGAGTCTGTACCCGGTGAATATGAGATTGATATGCCGCCTTTTTTAAACAAACAGCAGGCTTTAGAAGACTTGGAAATTGATCTGCCCCCTGAAATCAGGTAAGTAAAGGGTTAAAGGTATGTTTGAAGATATATTCAGTGAGCTTGAAAAAATCCCAAATTACGAAAACTATTTATACGCCGGTATGTTAATGTTTCCCCGATTTCTGGGGTTTATAGTCTCAGCCCCGGCTTTCAGTCGTAAAGAGTTTGTTTCCTTTGCCAAGGTTCCATTTGCGCTTATGCTTACCATTATTTTTTTGGGACGTTTTGAAAATGTTGCCCCGCCTGCTGAAATGTCATTTTTTCTGGCAATAATCCTGAACTTTGCTTTTGGCTGGATGGTCGGGTTTATTGCGCGGACAATTTTTGAAACGATAAGAGCAGCCGGAGAAATGGTGAATATGCAGATGGGAATGCAGTCAGCAGTTATGTTCGACCAGAACGCAAAAAGCCAGACATCTGTTATGGGAAGGTTTTTTTCGTACCTGGGAACGGTAATTTTCATACATATCGGGGGATTATTCTGGATATTCCTTGCTTTTGAGAGAGGTTTTGAGATTTTCCCGCTTTATGGGACGTCTATTCCGTTTCAGGAAATTGTTAACCTTAACTATATAATCTTTTTAACCGGAAATGTGTTGTTCATAGGGCTTCAAATAGCTTCTCCCATTATCATAACCACGCTGTGCCAGGATTTAATCCTCGGGATAATATCTAAAACAGCTCCGCAGGTAAACGTTTTTCAGCTGAGCTTCCTGTTCAAGCCCATGGTAGGGACGATTATTATGCTTATAATCCTTCCTTTGATTGCCAGTTCAATTGTTGATTATTTTTATTATTTTGCCCGGATTTATTGACATGACTCACGCAAAAATTCTAAATGCTTTAGAGAATTTTTCCGAGCTTAAAGCATTTTCGTAAATTTTTCGGGAAAACAGCCCAAGTAAGTAAGCGCCAACTGCTTGGGACAGAGCAGCGAGGGCCGAGTTTTGGCGCATTTTTTGATAAAAGTAAAAAAACGGAAATGCTCTTAAAAATGCAATAAGGAGTAAACAATAAAAACTTAAGTACTTGAGTTGCTAATTAGCCAAAAGCCAGGATATGACTATGCAACATTTGTTTGCGAAGATTGTGTGATTAAAGTCAAGAACATAAAGCAAATTTTTC
>JANQIY010000249.1 GCA_028281965.1 Candidatus Gastranaerophilales bacterium | reverse complement strand
AATCTCTAATTAGCCAAAAGCCAGGATATGACTGAGCAACATTTGCCAAAAAATTATAGAGAATCGAGTTAATTAGTTTACTAAATCAGTTATGCATTACAAAAAATTAAAAACCATATAAAATAAAGGTACTGATTTATTATTCCGCAAAAAATTTTAGTTGATAGAGAGGCGCAAATGCAGGAAAATATCCCTTTTTTCAAAAAAATTATACCTTTTTTAAACACTTATAAAATCTATATTATTTCCATAGTAATAGTTGTCGTTTTAGGATTTTTTGCGGATTTTAGCAGGGAAAACCCCACCTCGTTTGAAGGGATGGTAAAAAAAGCTGAAAATTATTATGAAAAAGGCCAGATTGCTTTTGCCCTGGAAGAGTATAAAAAAATTATACGGTTATATCCGAAAAATTACGATGTTCACCGTAAACTGGCAGAGCTTTATAAACAATTGAATGAACCTGAAAAAGCAAAAGCTGAGAATATAAGAGCAATCAGTGCTGCCCCGCCTTACAGGTATGAAGCCATACTGGCATTAGCTAAAATTTACATTAATGAAAAACGGTTCGATATAGCGGAAGACTTGATTAAAAATATAAAGAAAACGAACAGGCCGGAGCTCTTAAAAGAATTAGGCGATATTTATTACGCTGCCGGAGAGTTCTATTCAGCAGGAGACAGGCTGGAAGCGATAAGAAAGTTTAAAAAAGCTTACGACTTTTATAAAAAAGCTCAAAATAGCCTCAAAAACAAGGCTTTAATGAAAATTCACACTCTTTATGCCGAAATTGCAGATACACTTGCAAGTCACAACCAAAACAAAGAAGCGGAAAATATCCTGAACCTCTCCATTGAATATAAAGATAACGCTCTTGCCCATTATAAACTTGCTAAAATATATGAAAAAAATTCTCTTGCTGAAAAAGCCCTGAAAGAGTACAGTAAAGCATTTAAAATGGATTCGAACATAGGAAATATAAATTCTTATGCCGCATTATTGCTAAAAGAAGCAGAAAATTTTGATAAAAAAGGTGAAAAAATCAAAGCGGAACTTTACAGGTTAAAGGCAAAAAAAATTAATAAAAAACTGGATGTCCCGGATAATCCGGATAAAAAAATCCTGTTCAGGCTGATAGCCATAAAAATTAACGAAGATATTGAAAGAGATACGCTTCGGCCGGGAATAATATTTAATATCACAAATATAACGGATAAAATCCTTAATAAAATAAAGGTTAAAGTTATTTTTTACGAGGGTAACAAGCCTTTTAACACAAAAATAATTAGTATCGCAAACGAGGAATTTCCCCTGAAAGGAGACGCAAGAACTTCTGATGTGAGCGTATATTCAGATAAATTCATAAATCATGTTTTTGATGAACATGATTTATGGGCAAAAGTGTATATTTCCCAGCAGGAACCCGATGAGTGGGAGCTGTTCAGAAATATTCCAATAATGAAGGAAAAAAGGTCTATCCTGATAAAGAAATAGGAAAAAGAGTTTGTAGTTTATAATTTGATACCCTTTTAAAGACCGGTATTTAACCCCAATCTCTAATTAAAATTAACAATGAATTTTTAGGTTTTTACCGGGATAATATTTGTGTTAAATTAAGCAAATAACCGGATTAATTTGGTTTTATTTTATACATGGTTGTATTATATTATTAAAAAGTAGGTAATAATAAAGGTTTTACTAAAACTAAAACCGGTTTGGAAAATTATTATCAGGCGGGAGAGAGGAAATTTGACAACAGCAATATATCCGGGAAGTTTTGACCCTATTACAAACGGACATTTTGATGTTCTTTGCAGAGCATCGGAAATTTTCGATAAAGTTATAGTTGTTGTCCTCTGCAATGTGAACAAAAAATCCTATCTAACAACAAAGACAAGAATTGAACTGGTTAAAGAATCGGTTAAGTCAATAGAAAATGTTAAGGTTGACAGCTATGAAGGATTAACAGTAGAATATGCCAGAGCCAACAATGCAAAAGTTCTTATAAGAGGACTGAGAGCTGTTTCAGATTTTGAGTATGAAATGCAGATGGCGCAGGTAAATAAGAATCTTGACCCGGACCTGGATACTATATTCCTGGTTCCCGGAGTTGAAAATAACTTTCTTTCCTCAAGCATTGTAAAGGAAATTGCTCTTTTAGGCGGTGATATTTCGGGAATAGTTCCCGAACCTGTTTTTAAATATTTTGAAAATCAAGTAAGGAAATAATAAGTCGGGGTAAGTCGTATGTCCGTAAACAGTATTTACAAACTTTTAGACAAACTGGAAATGATGATTCTTAAAGGTGCGCCTATTCCTTTAACTTCACTGGTAACGGTTAACCATGAAAAAATCATAGATGTTCTTGACAAAGTAAGGGCTTCAATTCCGGGAGAAATTCAGGAAGCTCACAGTATACTGAGAAAAAGTGAAGAGATTCAGATAGAAAGCCAGAGAAAAGCAGAGATGTTTCTTATCGAGGCCAAAAATGAAGCAGAAAGAATATTAAGCGAATCAGAGCTTTTAAAAGCCGTGCAGTCAGAAGCTGATAGAGTAAGATCCGAAGTTATTGCCGAAGCTGAAGCTATAAGGTCAAGAGCAAGAGAAGAAGCTGAGGAAGTAAAAAATTCAGTACTTGCTGAAGCTGTCAGAATTAGGGAAGGAGCCGATAATTACGCTGAAAGAGTTCTTGGCAATCTTAACCAGAACCTTTCTGAAATGCATTCTATAGTTAAAAACGGTCAGAGCCATCTGGAAAAATCAAGAGCAGAATCAATGGAAGAGCTGACAGGAGAAATGCCGGAAAAAGAACAACCCCGGGAGCAAAAGCCTCTTTCATATAAGATAAAAAAATAAATAATTTATTGGCGGCAGCTTGATTTACAAAATGCGTAAAAATTTTTTCGATTTTTCCTAATTTCTTTTCAACTCATTTTTAGCAAAATCAATATTTTCTTCGAGAATGTAAAGTTTTGCCAGAAGCTCGACAGGGCTTAAAATTTGTTTTTCCGCATTCATCCCGGCTAATCCCTGGGAAATACCGATTTTACAGGCTGAGCAGCTGGTAGATACCAGGTCGGCGTCGGTATCCAGAATATTTTTGGCCTTACTTGCCGAAATTGCCTGTGAAATTCCCGGTTTTACAACGCAAAAAGTCCCTGCCGCCCCGCAGCATTTATCAGCCCCGTGCATTTCCCGATATACAAGCCCCGGGATTTTTCTCAGCAGGCTGCGGGGTTCTTCGCTTACATGCTGAAACCTGGCTAAATGACAGGGGTCATGATATGTCACAACCTGCTTAAGCTCTACATTTTCAGGTATATAAACGTCAATCGTCTCCAAAAACTTGTTTATATTGACCGCTTTTTCATAAAGTCTAAAGGCTTTATTTTTAAGCTCTCCTTCAAACAAGTCAGGATAAAACTCCCACGCTGAGCCGCAGGAAGCGCAGTCTGTAAGCAGATAATCAATATCATCAGGTATCAGGCTGATATTTTTTTCGGCAAGCTTTTTAAATGTATCAAAATCCCCGGCGCTTCTTGATGAAATGCCGCAGCAGGAAAAATTATCAGGGATGTATACTTCGACGCCATTTTTCTCAAGTACCATAATAACCGCGTTTTTAGCCGAGATGTTGACGTAATTCCCTATGCATCCGGGAAAATATACGACTTTCATTTCCTTTTTTTCCTTTACTGCCGACAGTTTCGTATATTCAATATTTTGATTTAGCTGTAAATTAAAAATTTTAATTAAATTTCCCCACCTGCCTAAAATCCCGGCAATTTTGCCCGTTAGGTGAATAAGCCCTGTTTTTTTATAAACAGTTAACGCTGTTTTAAGGGCTTTAAGCCGTATATTGGACTTAAAACACCATATTATAAATTTTTTTAAGAAATTAATTCCGTTAATTTTGTTATTCTCAGCCCTTGCGGCCGTGATAATTTCTTCCGCGGAAATTCCTGATGGGCAAAAGTCATAGCAGGCTTTGCATCCCAGGCACATATCAAGGTATTTGGCGATTTTTTCGGAAAAATCAACCTTACCCGAGAGTATCCCGTGAAGCAGCGTGAATTTCCCGCGGGAAACGGCTGTTTCCAATCCGGTTTCCTGAAACACAGGACAGGCTGCCTGGCAAAACCCGCATTTTGTGCATTTATAAATATCTTCTGAGTAGTCCTCTAGTTTTTTCATAGTCAATTATTTATAGTGATCTTAAAAAGTAATCAGGAAATTAATTAAATTTAAAAATAAAAAATGTCTAAAACCCGCCTACCATCCCCCTGCCCCCTTCCTTTGAAGGAAGGGGGAAAGCGTTTTGGGTAGGGCTTTGCCCTGCATCTAACCCTTAAAGTACTTCTATTATTGCTTTTCATCCTCATTTATTAAATCCTGTTTATTTTCTCAGATTACTATAAGTGATTTACCTGTTTAAACCTTCTTTTAATACCCCTTCTGAAATTTACGTCAGGATAGCCTAAAATAAAAGCGGTAACCGGAGTTTCCCCTTTTAAAATACCATACTTTTCCCTTAATTTTTTACTTTGGGCCAGCAACGGAGCTGCCGAGCCAATAATGCATGTCCCGATCTCCAGTGATTCAGCGGCTATTGATGCATAAGCAGAGGCTAAAATCGGGTCTTCCCGGTCAGTGGCTTCTGTTGCATAAAATACAAGAACAGCAGGCGCATCATAAAACAGCAGGTCCTTTCCCTGTTTTCTGCTTTCCACCGTCAATTTTGCAAGAGGGAGAATGAATTCACTGAACATTTTATGATTAGCTCTTCCTATAAAAGGTTTTGCAAGGTTTAACACAAAAGGGTTCATTATTTTCAGGGCTTTTTCATAACATTCTGCCAGCTCAGCCGCAAATTCCTGAACTTTATCAAACCCGTTAATCGCTAAAACCTTAACTTCAGAAGGGGGCAAGCTTATAGGGGCAGTTGCGCCGGCGTTGATAATTTTATCTATTGTTTCAACCGGAATTTCCTGTTTTTTGAACTTTCTTATACTTCTTCTTTTTGTAAACAGTGAATTTACAGAATCAAATCCCGATATTTCACCGTTGAAATTGATAATATCATCCCCGGAAATTGCTTCTCCCCTGATTTCAATACAATTTTCAGGACAAATCATCATGCAATGCCCGCACTGAATGCAGCCGAATATAGAATCCTCGTTTACCGATACTTCATCATTAGAAAACGCTAAATACTCAACAGGGCAAACATTCACGCATTGCCGGCATTTGACGCATTTTCCCCTGTCAATAATTAATTCAACGGGTTTTTCCTTATTAAACATTTAATTCCTCGCAAAAATCTTGTCGGGATTTAAAATCCCATTGGGGTCAAACGTGTTTTTAATCGCTTTCATCAGCTCGATATTTTTTGGGCCGAGAGCTTTGTTAATAAAAGCTGACTTGGAGTAACCTATCCCATGTTCTCCGGAAAGTGTTCCTCCAAAGAAAATAGCTGCGTTAAAAATTTCCTCTGCGGCCTGTTCAAACCTTTTAGCCTGGTCTTTATCCCGCAAGTCAAGCGAGAAGTTAGGATGAATATTTCCATCTCCGATATGTCCCATAATACAGACAGTTAAGCTGTATTTATCGGTAATTCGCCTTATTTCTCTGACCATATCCGGAATTTTATCCAGGGGGACAACGGCATCTTCGGTTAAAACGTTCGGGTTAAGCCTTGCCACTGCACCAAAAGCCGATCTTCTCGCAAACCATATTTCATCAGCCTCCTGCCGGCTTCGGGAAATCCTGATATTTTTTGCTCCTGACGCCCGGCAAATATCCATTATTCGCCCTGCCTGGACAGGCACAGATTCCTTAAAACCGTCGACTTCCAGCACAAGTACAGCGTCCATATCGGTTGGAAGACCGGTTTGATGAAACTTTTCTATGGTTTGCATTGTGTTTTTGTCCATAATATCAAGAGTTGAGGGAGTAATTTTTGCGGAAATTATTTCTGTAACAGCTTTTGCCGCTTCATCAATGGATTCAAAACATGCCAGCAAGACCTGGCGCTCTTCGGGTTTTGGAATAAGCCGTAAAGTTGCCAGGGTTATGACTCCCAGGGTTCCCTCAGAACCTGTCAAAAGCTGGTTAAGATTATATCCTGTCACGTTTTTGACTGTTTTTCCGCCGGTTTTGATTATGCTGCCGTCGGCAAGCACGGCTTCCAGCCCAAGTACATAGTCTTTT
The DNA here is from genome assembly GCA_028281965.1 of Candidatus Gastranaerophilales bacterium. Lineage (GTDB taxonomy): Bacteria > Cyanobacteriota > Vampirovibrionia > Gastranaerophilales > UBA9971 > JANQEB01. Next base: position 2,485 of record JANQIY010000249.1, on the reverse strand, counting down.
GTTGTTCCGTATTTAAATCCTCTTGGCCCGCCTGAAGACTGGGCAATGCTTCCTCCAATAGTTGATACCTTTAAACTTGCCGGGTCTGGAGGGTAAAAAAGTCCCTGTTTTTCTACCTCCTGCTGGAGTTTTTCTACTGAAACCCCGGGTTCCACAGTACACTGAAGGTTTGTTTTATCAATATTTATTATCCTGTTCATTTTAGAGGTATGCAGGATTATTCCTCCTTTTAAAGGGATACATCCGCCTACAAGATTAGTGCCTGCTCCCCTTGTGATTACCGGTATTTTGTTTTCATTTGCTATTTTTAGGATTTCACTTATCTGGTGTTTGTTTTCCGGCAGGATAACAGCATCGGGAAGATAAAGATCTTCGCCTATGGCTGTAGCATCGTATGCATAGCAATACCTGTCCTCGTATTCAGTCAGGACATTTGACTTTCCTGCAATTTTTTTCAGTTCGCCAATAATATTGCTTTTAATATTTGTTAATTGTGTTTTCATATCCAATCATTGTAAAAAAATAAATATTTCACATAAATTATGTCATGAAATCTCTTTACATCGTTAATACTAACTTGAATTAATGAAGGAAAAATAAAATATTTTCCCCTTAATAAGTATTTGAAGATATTGATGGTAACACTAAAAATTTGTAAATGGTAAAATATGAAAAATGAAAAAATTTGTTTATACTGGAATGAGTTTACTTCGCATAATACTGCTCTTTCATGTGTATAAACCCCGAACTGTTTACACTAAAGTGGTATATCAATAAAAAATTTGAATTTTAATGACAAAAAAGTTTGCAGGCAATATGTTCAGGTGTACAAAATGCAGTTCCGTTGATAATTTTGGGCTTGTATTTAATCCAAATTACAAGGGTAAGGGAGAATTTACTACCAGCGTTAATGAGCACGATGAAATCGTATTTAATGTTGACGGGTATGAATTTATTCCTGACCTTGGTTTTATGAACAGCCATGCTGTTTGCAAATATTGCGGGGAAATAAAGTGCTGGCAATACTATTTCCCCAGGTTTTATAAACAAAAAACACCTGAAGCTGGAGAAGACTAAAAAGCAATTGAACAAACCTTTAAGACCGGGGAAAATTACTGATAGCTTTTTTTATAAATTTTAAGGAATTTCGAATCAGTCATATCAATGGATTTCCTATTTCGTGATTGGGGTTAATTAAAACTGGCTCATTTTGATGGTAACATCTGAGCGAAACAAGTCTATAAACATAAATCATTTAAAAAAATGTTGCTTAAAAGATTTTATATATGATAAATTAAAACCTATGCAATAAAAATACATGGTTTGATAATGAAAAAAGTTATTTTTAAGCTAAAAACCCTGTTGTTTTGTTCGCTTTTATCATTATTGGTTTTATTTTTTTCATTTAATAATGAGGTATCTGCGCTATCCGGGTTAAAGCTAAACTCTTCCGGGGAAGACTCCAGGTTTACAGAAGTTTATGTAATTCTTGCAGAGACTTACCTTTCTCATGGAAATTATGAGGAGGCAAAAGAATACCTGTTAAAATCTATAGAATTTGATGATGATAATATTAAGGCAAGGTTTGACCTTGGCCTGGTGTATGAAATTATGGACGAGCCTCAGGACGCGATAGTCCAGTACCAGCAAATTCTGGAACATGAACCTGATAACAAGGAAGTTAATTATTACCTGGGTTTGTTGCACGACCGCACCGGCAATACTGAAAAAGCCCTTAAATATCTCCACAAGGCAGTTGAGTTAATGCCTTATAATTCGGCTGTTTATTACGATGTAGGGGTAATTTATGCAAGGGAAAATGATTATAAAGAGGCTTTATATTACAACAAAAAGGCGGTTGAGTTAAAGCCGGACTTTGCAGAAGCTTTTAACAATTTATGCTATGCACAGGCGAATATAGGCGAATATGAAGCTGCTTACCCGAACTGTAAAAAGGCTGTCGAACTTGACCCTTCCAGCGCCCCGGCTTTAGACAGTCTGGGATTTGTATACCTGGGAATGGGAAAATATTTTGAGGCTGTAGAATATTTTGAAAAAGCAATAGAAATTGACCCCGGTATCGGCGAAATTTATTTGCATCTGGGACAGGCATATGAAAAATTGGGCAATAGGGAAAAAGCAATTAATAACTACAAAATTTACTTAAAAATGGAGCCTGATACTGAAAAGGTAAAAGAAGTAAAATCCGTTATAAGCAAACTTAAATAAAAACAGCCAATTGGTTTGAAAATCTATCTCAGGGAGCCTGGAGACTTATTCTCTGAAACAACAGATTAAACACCTTTATTCAGTTTTCTTAAGGAAGAAACAAAAAATTCTTATGTAAAATTTTCAAAAATATTCCTTATTAAATTTTTTCGGTCGCTCGACCGACCGAAGGGAGGGAAGCGAGACCAAAGAAAAAATTGGGTGGGTGGAGGGAGAATGAATTTTTGAAAATTTTAAAAACACTTAAGTTTTTATT
>JANQIY010000161.1 GCA_028281965.1 Candidatus Gastranaerophilales bacterium | reverse complement strand
GGTTTAGATATTTTAAATGCCATAATGCAGTTATATAATAGTTTATAATGATTGAAAATTCTAAAGCTTATATATACAGGTATTTAATGATATTATTTTACATTGCACTTAATACCTAACCTGAATTGTAACTAAGAGCCTATGCCATTAATCCGCTTTCAATCGTATTTAATTTCCACCAAAAATACCACATAAAATTGTTAAAAACGTATTATGATATAAAAAGCGAAACTTAAAAGGAAAGGTGCTTATGTCCCGGGAGAGTTTCTGGATAATGGCCGGAGGAGGAGTTAGAGGAACGGCTTATGTGGGAGTCATCAAGGCTCTTGAAGAGATGGGCATTAAAATGTCCGGAATAGCAGGGACTTCTGCGGGAGCTGTCATTGCATCGCTTGTTGCGGTTGGCTATACATACTCAGAGATTAAAGACCTCTTATACAGCGTTAATTATCAAAGTTTTAAAGACCTATATATCCCGCTGGGAAAAGATTTTGGATTTTTTAAAGGCGATGGGGTTTATTACTGGCTTAAAGACAAGATCGAAAAAAAAATTTACGGGGAAAGCAAAAATGAGAATTCTCCGCCGGTAACCTTTAAAGACCTTGATAAAGAGCTTGTAATAGTGGCAACAGATATTAGTTACGGTGAATTTAAAGAATACAACAAGTATAAAACGCCTGATGTTGAAGTTGCTCATGCGGTAAGATCATCTATAAGCCTGCCGGGATTCTTTAAACCGGTCTGGGAAAATGAAAGATGCCTGATAGATGGTGATGTGATAAATAATTTTCCGATATGGAAGACAGAAAGTGAAATTATTGCCAACACAAACCTGAAAGTACTTGAATTTCGGCTGGAAAGCTCTGAAAAACCCCGTGAAATCAATAATATATTTGATTACCTGAACGCGCTTGTCGACACAAATTATAATACAGCAACTGACCTGCTCCAGCGGGAATTTGGCGAAAATGACCAGTTTGAGATAATAAGGATTGATACAGGCAGGGTAAAAGTGATTGACTTTGGCGTTTCAGACAATGAAAAACAAAAACTCATTGAAGACGGCTACAATTCGGTTAAAAGATATTTTGACTATGATGTGCTTGAAAAAAGAAAAAAAATAAAACAGGTCTATGAAAAAACAAAAAATAATTTAAGAGTTTTAAAAAAGGATATAAATAGAAATAAAGTTTCTGAAAGTTTTTTATTAATTGGAAATTTAGCCATGCACTTTGCTGAAAATAAGGAAATTATCCATAAGTTTATTTACAGGGATTTTAGCGACTTTCACAGGGCATTTCATGACGGTTTGATTTCCATAGGTTTCTTGAAATTGAATTTTTTTAAAGACAAAAAAGAAGTTATTTCAAGAATTGACAGGCTTATAAACAACATAAACAACCTAATGCAAGCTGTCAATTAAAGTCCAGCTTGGCGCTTTGCTTTTAAGATAGTCTTCGCAATATTTTATAGGATAAATCATCCTGTCCCACCGTGAGGCAGGAAAAGCTACAGGTTTTGTTTCAAGAAGAATCCAGCTGCTTATAATATCGGCTTTTTTCAAAAACCTTTCTTCGGCAGGAACTTCAACCCTGACCAGCCCAAAATTGTTATCTCCCTGTCTTTTGTCGTGATGCAGCTTTAAATACCAGCTAAATACATTTTCTCTCTTGCCTTTATCGTTTTTCGGCTGAAAAACCCCGCTTCTCTCGCCTTTTTGCATTGAATAAATTCTGTACTGCTCCTCATAGCCAAAATAACTGGCATGGTGTGACTTAATAACGCCTATTATGTTTGAGTTTGCGATTAAATCCCTGCTTTTATTCTCAAGCCTGCCGTCGACAAAAAGCCAGCCATCGTCAAATCCCCCGCCAATCCACTCTTTAACGAGGGATTCCTCAATATAGTTTCTTTTAGTTTGAATTTCGCTATGCGCTGCCTGCACCAACTGCTCCGGTATCATAGGATAATCATTACCATCTTTGGAAGAGGGTTTTCCAATATTGACCATGTTTTTTTCAAAGCTTTGAAGTTCTTCAGAGGAAAAATAATGCTCAGGCGACTCAGGACTTTGCTTTAGCGGAAGATAAAAACTTTCATGCGATTTTTCAAATCCCATGGAATGCATTTTTTTATCGGTCCTTTTCAGGACAACACCTGCAACATAGCCGTAAATTACGGGAATAGAGCGGTAATAAAACAGGATTTTCTTTCTTTCAATGCCGTCCAGGAAATATGAAAATCCGGATTTTTCCGTGGTAATTTCGACCTGCCTGACTTTTAGCTTCCCTTCATCTTCAAGGACATCGGCGCCATTGGAGTTTAAAACCTCCTGCAGCGAAAAAAGTTCATCATTTTGCGAAGATTTCCGGGGAATTTTTATATCAGCTCCGCGGCGTTTTTTTTCGCGTATAAAGCTGATCCCCTGTTGGATTATAGCTGATGTCATGGATCTTCCCGCATTTGTCTTGCCTGTGGTTATTATAACCGGATAAAAAACAAATCGAAATATTTTAAAGTAAAAATGCAAGCAGATTAAAGCTCTCAACCCATTATACCGATTTCAATAAATAATCTTAAAATGAAATAAATTAACATAAATCGGTATAATGACAATGAACCCTCTATTTTAGAAATGTTTTTCTGTGATAATGCTACCTGTGCATGTATAATTGCCTGTTCTTTGTTCTCACAGCGTGAGTTCAGCTTTAATATATTATACCTTTTGCCCTGACAATTCTTGAGACGACAGTTGGCATTTGTAAGGCGGTTTATTTGAATTTTAGACATAATTACCTCTTAATTTTTCTTAATATTTTTCATTTTTTTATCAAATTTTATTTTCAGTAGTTTTTAAACATTTGTATTAGCAAAATGAGGTTTAAAAGAATGGATGCAAGTTCAGTTCAACCAGGAAATGTTATTAAATGTAATATGCCTAGAAATTTTGATGGTAACATTTATAATCATCATGGTTACCCAGTTCATAAACCTCGAGGTGGTTCCCCAATAGTGTTTAAGGTTGATGCAGTAGATGGTGATAAAGTGTATGGTCGAAGATTAGAAGAATTAGATAACGTTGTTAAAGAAGAATTAAACTTTATATATGAAGAAACACCGGACGCAAAGATACCAGAGAGAGAAGGCCCAACTTTTGAAATTATTGCTTAAATCTCACCTCCTAAACTCCTGAGTAAGTTAATATCTATAAAACTTTCAAAAGTTATACCGATTTCAATAAATAATCTTAAAATGAAATAAATTAACATAAATCGGTATGGCGAGAATGAGTTCGCAAGCTCACACCCGCTTCGCTTGCGAAGCAGGCGGAGCTGTCCGCATTTTCGCAAGCAGGAGCGACGTTTTCTTAATGTCGGGCTTTGCTAGGGGCAGCGGTAGCATAGCCTCATTCATGCCGGCGGCAGCGGGAGCCTGGTCTCATTCATGCCGGCGGCAGCGGGAGCCTGGTCTCATTCATGCCCGATTTTAAGAAAACTAACTCATTTTAGTATATGTTCAAAACTTTCCTGGTCTTTTCCAGGGCAATTCAGTTCTAAATTGGATAAATTAAACTTAAACTGTCACCCCGCACTTGATGCGGGGTCTAGCCAATTAATGCTGATACGCGATAAGTAA
>JANQIY010000160.1 GCA_028281965.1 Candidatus Gastranaerophilales bacterium | reverse complement strand
AGGGTGGCTGTGCGCGGCAGCGGGAGCTAACGCAGTAGCTCATTCATGGGTGGGTTTTGGCAAATGTTGCATACATGCAATTAGCAACTCGAGTTAAATAGTTTACAATGGTAAAATAATCATATGAGAGCTTATGAGCCATATAAGAGGAAAATATGATAACTAAAAAGTCCCGGCATGAAATTAGCCTTATGAAAACAGCCGGAAGCATCGTGGCTGAAGTGCATGAATTAATGAAAGAACTCGTAAAACCCGGAGTTTCCACTTTAGAGCTGGATGAAAAAGCGGAAAAACTGATCCGGGAGAGAAAAGCAATACCTGCGTTCAAGGGATATCACGGGTTTCCCGGTTCAATTTGCGCTTCTATAAATGAGCAGGTGGTTCACGGTATTCCAAGCGGGGATGTTGTCTTGAAAGAAGGCGATATTATCAGCGTTGACGTAGGAGCGATTTATAAAGGACTTGTAGGTGATGCGGCAATAACACTTCCTGTCGGCGAAATTACAGATGAATTAAAAGAGCTTCTTAAGGGAACTGAAGAAGCTCTTTACGCCGGGATAGAGGGGCTCCGTGCGGGCAATAAGCTCTATGATACAGTTTCTGCCGCGGTTGAGGATAAGGCAAACGAGTATGGTTACGGCATAGTCAGGAATTATGGAGGACACGGCATAGGAAGAAGTATGCATGAAGATCCGTTTGTTTATAATTTCAGACCCGGCGTTCCGGGACCGGAATTAAAACCGGGCATGGCCATTTGTATTGAGCCTATGTTTAACCTGGGGACAGGTTCTGTGCATACAGAACAGGATAAATGGACAGTAGTTACAGATGACGGTAAAGCCTCAGCTCATTTTGAGCATACAATACTGGTCACTGATTCTGACCCGTTGATCCTGACACAAATTCACGCATAGTTTTTATTTTAATTGGATTATTAAGAGCCTGTCCGGCTAAAAGTACTGATAGCTTTTTGTATAAAAAGATACAGACTCCCTCAGTACCGTGATGTGTTAAAACCCTATACGGCTGTAAAACTGACCGAAGTGCAGTCCCTGCTTCGCAGCGAAAACGCGGACAGCACCGCCTGCTTCGCAGGACAGGCGTATAGGGTTTTAACCAAACTGCTTCTAAAACTCATCTATTTGTAGCGTTTCAAGATTAACCTTTGCTAATACAATTAGCTTTTAATTGTTAAAAACAGCATAAGGGCGGTAAGTTTTGCGGTTAATCCCTTTTCTTTGTGTTTTTCTTGTTTTTTTATGCTTTTCAACTGCTAAGGCTGAACCTCTTGAAAAAAAAGTTAAATTTATCCAGATATCAGATGTTCATCTGCATCAAAAAGCTAAAAACAGGGGCAGCAGGATGTATGCTCATTCTGAAGAATTGTTTATCGACGCGATAGCCCAGGTTAACGGGATAGATGACGTTGATTTTGTTGTGTTCACAGGAGATATGATCGGATATCCCGATAAGCCGCTTTTAAAATATTTTCTTGAAAAAGCCTCAGGACTTAAATATCCCTGGTTTTGTACAATCGGAAACCACGATATTAACTCACAATCGCTTGATAAAAATGATTTTGTCACTATATTAAAAGAATCCGGAAATTTTAATAATGATAAAAGCTATTACAGTAAACAGGTTGATGATTTTGTTTTCCTGTTTATGGATGGCTCAATAGAAAAGGAAAACACGGCCAACGGCTATTTTTCCGGGGAAGAACTGGATTGGCTGGAAGAAAAGCTAAATCAACACAAGGATTCGTATGTTGTAATTTTCCAGCATTATCCTGTAGTTGAGCCTTTTAGCTCGGCAACGCATAAAATTCTCAATTCTGATAAGTATTTGGCAGTAATTGATAAATACGATAACGTTATAGCTGTGATAACCGGGCATTATCATTCCGCTAAAATTACTATGAGAAAAGGAGTTGCGCATATTTCATCGCCGGCACTGGTACAGTATCCTAATGCTTTTCGGGTTTTCACCCTTGAAAAAAACAATGATTTCTTAAGCCTGTCATACGGTTTCCTGCCTGTAACCCAAAAAGATATCCGGGAAAAAAGTTTTCACCTGATAAAATCGGTAAGGCTGTACGAAGGCATGGAAGAAGACCGGAACGGAACGCTAATTTTACGTAAGTTCCGCTAAAAACTTTTCCGGAAGGATTTACAGATTTCCAACCATTTTTTTAGGTAACCCTGCCCGACTTTTCCGCTTTTTTCCGGGTGAAATTGAAACGCAAAGACATTTTTATACTCAATAGCTGCCACAAAATCCATATGATAGCTGCAATAAGCGGAAACTACCTCTTTATTGTCAGGCACAACGTGATATGAGTTTACAAAATAAACGTAATCATCACTTAAAACAGAGTTATTAGAGGTTGTTTTAAGCTGGTTCCAGCCGATTTGCGGAATTTTCCCCTGTGTAAACCTGATAACCTTACCCGGCAGGACACCCAGTCCCTTAATATCGGGAGCTTCTTCGCTGGACTCGAATAATACCTGAATCCCCAGGCATATCCCCAAAAAAGGGACATCTTCCTTAATTTTTTCCACCAATATTTCGGATAAACCCTTTTCATCAAGGGCCTGCATAAATTGCCTAAAATGCCCTTGTCCCGGCAGTATAATACTTTCAGCATTTTTTATGCAGCTAACTTTGTCAGTAACCTGGTATTCGCTGCCTAAAAACTCCAGAATATTTGTAACACTCTTTAAATTCCCAGCCCCATAATCCAGTATAGTTATCATAAATCGAATTTCAGCCTCATTTATTGTGCGTTTCAATTATATCAAACACAAAAATATTCCGCTAAACAGGCGGTAATTATCCTGATTAATGGTTTTTTCAGTCATAACAACTTATAAAACCCCTTTAGTAGAGGGAGTAACATCAGAGTGTTCCGGGTCAATGCTGCAAGCATTGCCTAAAGACCTCGCAAAGGATTTAAAAACGGCTTCTATCTTATGATGCGTGTCTTCACCATCAAGCAGTTTGATATGAATTGTCATTTTTGCTGCGTTTGCAAAGCTGGTGAAGAAATGCTTTGTAAGGATAGTTTCAAAGTCACTAACCCGCTCTTCCGGAAGAGGGACGTCAAATCCGCAGAACGGACGCCCGCTTATATCTATGGAGGTTAGCGCCAGAGCCTCGTCCATCGGCAGGATTGTCCACCCATAACGTTTTATGCCTTTTTTATCACCTAAAGTTTCCAGAAACGCCTGTCCCAGTGATAAAGATACATCCTCTACTATGTGATGAGGGTCTTTATCAAGGGATTCCGCTTGTATATCAAGGTCAAAATACCCATGCGAAGCCAATTGTTCCAGCATGTGGTCAAAGAACTTTATGCCGGTATTTATTTTCCTGTTTCCAGTACCGTCAAGGTTCAGGTCTATCCTGATTTTCGTCTCAAGGGTTTTTCTCTCTACACTGCTTTTTCGCATATTTATCTCCAAAAAATATTCCAATTTGCTTAATGGCCTGATAATGACCGGCGTCGCCCCGCACTTGAGAAGCATGTCCCGTGCTTGACACGGGAGGGTCTGCTTAAGCCGGTTTAATTATTATGCTTGTTGAACAGACGCCGTGTCAAGCGGGCATAAAATGAGGAGTTTATAAGTTAGTATTTGAGCGGTTCCGGCAATATTATTAATTTGCGACTTTTTCCTCTTCAATTTTCCTTAGCAATTGTAGCAGGTTTTCGGTATTTTCGAGAACCTCGATTGCTCCCTGCGCAAGCAGCGCCCGCCGCAAATCTTCGCCCCTGTCCTGCGGAGGAAGCACACCAATACCTTTTACGCCCCCCTGTCTTGCGGCGAACATGTCATCTACAGTATCTCCCAGGTAATAAACCTCTTTCGGGGAGGTTATCCTCAAAATTTCCTTAACTCCCCAGGGATTTGGTTTTCCCATACCTCGTGGAGGGTCTTCCATAGTAATTACAGGAGAAAAATACCTTTCAATTCCCCATCTTTTCAGGACAAACTCAGCTTCCTTTTTTGGCCGCCCGGTAAAAATTGCCATGTCATATTTTTTAGAAAGTTCAGTAAGTGATTCCGGTGAAATCAGCAGCTCTTCATTAAGAATAAACCCCTCACCATCATTTCCCCAGTATAATTGCTGAAACTGAGAAATTATTTCCTGAAAACTAACGTTTATTCTATCTTTTTCCAGCAAATAATATGTTAAATCCCAGTCATTATTAAGCCCGCCCTGCATCTTTGCCTCGTGTACTCTTTCTGGAGTAAGGGTTTTCCCGGAAAATTTCTCATAAGTACTTCTGATAGCTAATCTATAGGAATTACTCGTATCCACCATAACTCCGTCCATATCAAAAATAATCAAATCTCGAGATTTCAGGCTATCCGCAATATAACGGGCGTTTTCCATATCCGGAACTCCTATTCTCAAGCAGTTTTCAAGGTATTCAGCGCTTCCAAAATTTTTAACTTTTATGCCGGCGTTTAAAAGTTTTTTATATACAAAATCCGCTTTATCACCAAAGTCAGTAAGGATAAAATTGGCATCACTTTTATAAACCTTTTCTGCCAGAGGTGATAAACCTTCCTCAAGTATCTTTTTTGACTCCTTAACTTGCGACACGCAATATTTTAAATGGTCAATATCATCAAGCGAGGCAATAGCTGCTTTTACAGCCATATTATTCACACTATATGGGCTTATTACCTTTTTAAGATGTTTAATATTAGTCTCTGATGCAATTAAATACCCGAACCTTAACCCCGCAAGAGCGAAATCTTTTGACATGGAGCGAGCTATCATAAGGTTTGGATAATTATTTATAAGGTCTTTAAAGCTTTCTCCTGCATAGCTTACATAGGTTTCGTCAATTAAAACATACCTCCTTGACGAAGCTTCAAGGATTTTCAGTACGTCATCCCTGCAAATAGCTTCGCCTGTAGGGTTGTTTGGGGTGGTTATTATGATTAGTTTGGTTTTTTCGTCGATGTTTTTTATCAATTCATCAGCAGGAAACACCCATTTTTCAGTATATGGGACTTCTTTATACTCGCATCCGATAGTTCCGGCATATATTTTAGGCATTACAAAAGACGGAGTTACCGCTAAAACGTTGTCTTGCTGCTCAACAAACGTGTTAAAAACATAGTTAATAGCCTCATCAGCACCATTTGCCGGTAAAATCATGCCTGTAGAAACTTCATTGCAGCAGGCAAGTTTTTGCAGTATTTCACCGTATGCCGGGTAGAATTTCATATCTTTACCGGTGATTGACTGCAAAGCAGCTGTAACTTTCGGCGATGGTCCCATTACATTCTCATTGCAGTCCAGTTTAAGCCTGTAATCCGGTAAGTAGAAAGGGATATCGTATCCCTGCATATCCATTATACTCTTTCTGGGTTCGCTCACTTCTTTTAAATCCCGTTTGTGTATTTATTAACAAATAAATTATACAACAAAGACTTCTGTTATTTTTGAGATTGCAGTTTTTCAGTTTAAGCAATTTTAAAAACTTTCATTTTTTGAGTATTATATTTCTTAAAGCCCAAAGGAGGAACCTGAAATGTTAAAGAATATGTGTTCAGAAGATTATATAAAACTCGAAGATGAAATTGGAGCGCAGACTTACAGTCCTCTAAATCTCATAATCGAAAGAGCGGAAGGTATTTGGTTATATGACATAAACGGCAATAAATACCTTGACTGCACCAGCGCATTTTCCTCGGTAAACCAGGGACACTGTCATCCCGGGCTGCTTGAAGTTTTCATAAAGCAGGCAGGAGAAATGACCCAGATTTCAAGAGCGCTCAGAAACACCCAGCTGCCTCTATTTTTCAAGGAAATTACCGCAATAACAGGAAAAGAAAAGGTTCTTCCTATGAACACCGGCGCCGAAGGCGTTGAAACAGCGATAAAGCTTGCAAGGAAATGGGCATATACAGTCAAAGGCATCGAAAAAGACAAGGCGGAAATTATAGTCTGTGAAAGGAATTTTCACGGCAGAACAACGACGGTCATAAGTTTTTCAAGCAACGAAGCTTATAAGGACAATTTCGGGCCGTTGACCCCGGGGTTTAAAATTATCCCTTTCGGAGACATAAAAGCCCTTGAAAACGCAATAACTCCCAACACATGCGCTTTTCTAACCGAGCCGATCCAGGGCGAAGGCGGTGTGCAAGTCCCGCCTGAAGGATTTCTTAAACAGGCCGAAAATCTTTGCAGAGAAAACAACGTCCTGTTAATGCTCGATGAAATCCAGACCGGCTGGGGCAGGACAGGGAAAATGTTCGCCCATCAGTATGAAAATGTAGACCCTGATGTCCTGATAGTCGGTAAGTCCCTTTCAGGAGGATTTTATCCGGTTTCTGCCGTGCTTGCGGACAGTAAAATTATGGACCTGTTCAAACCGGGCGAACATGGAAGCACCTTTGCGGGTAATCCTCTTGGCTGCGCAGTCGCAAGAAAGGCTATGGAAGTTCTTCAGGAAGAAAATCTCGCTGAAAATGCCGCAACTCAAGGAGATTACCTTATGGAAAAGCTTAAAACCGTAAATAATCCCCATATTAAGGAAGTCAGGGGTAAAGGGCTTTTCATTGCCATTGAACTGGATGAACCTGCAAGGCCATACTGCGATAAACTGCTTGAAAAAGGCGTTATTTGCAAGGAAACCCAGAAAAACATCATCAGGATTGCCCCTCCGTTAATTATCACAAGGGAACAGGTTGATTTTCTATTTACTAACCTTCAGGATGTTTTTAACCGTTAATTTATAAGGGCCTGCCCGGCAAGAAGAGCCGGTTTTGCAGATTTTAACAAGAATGGCCTCAGCTGCACTTTTATTATCAAAAAATGCTGTTATAATGATTTTATGTTGCTTTTAACGGCAAGTTGAACAGAGAGTTGTGTCTTTTTTACAGTTAAACCAAGAGCGCTAAAATGTCATTTATTGCCAGAATATTGCTTGTAGATGATGATCCTAAGTACTTGAAAGATGTACTGCCTTCATACGGTTATGAAGTTGTAGTTGCATTGGACGGCATTAATGCGCTGCGAGCCTTAAAAAATGAAAAAGAAAAGCCTTTTAACCTTGTAATCCTGGATGTTTTGATGCCTAACCTTGATGGATGGGAAACATTAAAAGTAATAAGGTCCGATAAGGAAACCGAATCCATCCCCGTAATTATGTTAACAGCCCTTGATGAAGATTATCAGCAGGTATCAGCGCTGAAATTCGGAGCTGATGATTATGTTATCAAGCCGTTTTCACTACCCAACCTTCTTGCAAGGATTGAAGCCCTTATGAGAAGGTCGGTATGGAAAAAAGAAAAGTCCATCGCTCCTGTTATGCCGACCTCTGATGAACCTATAGATGAGCTTACTTCAAGGGAAAAGGAGATTTTAAACTTTGTGGCAAAAGGCTCCAGTAACCAGGAAATTGCGGATAAACTTTTCATAAGGGAAGTAACTGTAAAAACACACCTTAATAATATTTTTAAAAAATTAAACGTTTCAAACCGGACACAGGCTGTTTTACTGGCGATGCAGCTGATGATCATATAGATATATCATATTAAGTGAGGAAAATTTTATGAGTCAACAGATTAACAAAGATGAACTTGTACAACTCCTTAGAATAGGTAATATTGAAAGGTTCAACGAGTCAAGACCTTATCATGAAAGCGATTTTCTTGATTTAACAGAAATTGACCTGAGTAATATCAAAATTCTCGGTGCAAACTTCAGCAAAACTGACCTTTCCGGATCGGACTTCAGTCAGTCTGAAATTGAGGATATAGATTTCAGCGGCAGTGATTTAAGCTCTGTTAATTTTTCTCATTCGACAATAACCGGTTCCAATTTTGTTGAGACCTCTATTGAGGGATCGCTTTTTAATAATGCCGGTATAATCAGCGGTGATTTCTCCGAAGTCAACTTTAACGGCGTTAATATCTGCGGAACTGACTTTACCGGGGTAGATCTCAGTCTTTCCATTAATCTTATGCAGTCCATTTACGATGCTGATACTGTCTGGCCTGATGAAGATTACCTGCCGGAGGACTTTGAGCCTGAAGAAGATATTTCTATTGCCGAACTCGAAGATGCTGAAGGTTATATGGAAGAATCTTTCTAGAAGTAGTCTTAAAACTAAAAGGTAATAAAAATTAAATTATTAGTGATTTTAATAAATAAACGTTAATTGCAAATTATTATATCAAAATTAAATTTTGGGGTTGAGTGGAGGGGCTTCACCCCTCCCTGAGCCCTTATTCCCCTACAAAATTAAATATGGTATAATTTAATTTTGAAATTAACAAAAGGGGAATAAATTTAATGCTGGAAAAAGCCATATCAAAGTTTTA
>JANQIY010000135.1 GCA_028281965.1 Candidatus Gastranaerophilales bacterium | reverse complement strand
GGTTGTTAAGTGCTAATAGTCTATCATCAGTCCTAATCCATCCGGTTTGCCCAAGAAAATCACTTGAATCTAAATCAAAATTAATGAACTGATAATGTTCGTTATGTAATCTCACCTTATTTTGAGGTTTTTGGTGGTGGAAGCTGGATAGGAGTTTTTTATTCCGCTTAAAAAGACTGCTATGAGGGTAAGGTTTCTTATTTTTCAAAATGAACTTAATGAAAATCGTTACATTATTTCGGATTTTTAGAAAAAATTTGGTGCAGGATTTTTGGGCAAAAATTGATTTCAACTTTTTTCATCTCAAAAACATCTAAGTTTTTTATTTATTAAAAATAATGTTTACGTTAATATTTGAAAAATAATTGTAATTAAAATAGGATAGAATATGTTTAAAGTTGATTTAAGAGGGAGAATTTATAACCTTACTCTTGGTAAAGAAAATGTATTAATGCCCCTTTTTGATGCTGTAATTAATTCAATTCAGGCTATAGATGCAAAAAAAGAAATAGATTCATCTTTAAAGGGGAATATAAAAATATACGTAACAAGAGATAATGAAAATTTTGCAAATCAACAAAAATTAAAATCCTTAAGTCAATCAGAAGAAGAGGAAGAAGTAAAAGAGTTAGTACCGATAAAATCATTTAGAATTTACGATAATGGAATAGGCTTTAATCAAGATAACTTTAATTCTTTTTTGAATTCAGATTCTACATACAAAAGACATTTGGGTTGTAAAGGTATAGGTAGATTGCTTTGGCTAAAAGCATTTAATAGTGTAAAAGTGGAAAGTGCTTACCAAGATAATAACAACTCAAAGATAAGAAAATTTGATTTTAATTTAGGCTTAAAAGAGTTAATAAAAATTGAAAATGATGAATTACTTGAAGAATATAAAGATAGTTATACTATAGTTTCTCTTGAAAAAATCAAATCAGATTACCAAGAAAATTTATCAAAACAGCTTAAAACAATAGCTCTCAAAGTTGTAGAGCACTGCTTACCTAATTTTTTATCTGGAAATGCTCCATCAATAGAACTGACTGATGAGGATTCAAATGAATATATTCATTTGAATACAATATTTGAAGAAGAATTTAAACATAAAATAAAACAAACTTCTTTTAAAATTAAGGATAAAGAATTTAATCATGTTCATTTTGAATGTAGAGGAAGGGAATATGATAAACATCGAGTTTATTATTGTGCAGGAGATAGAATTGTTTGTCATGATAATGTAGATAAATATCCGGAATTAAAAAATAAAATCAGGTCTCAAAATAATGATTTTTGGTACGTTGCATTTGTAACATCCGATTTACTTGATGAAAAAGTCAATGAAAACCGTACTGCTTTTTTATTACCCAAAAAGCAAGATTGTCAGAAAAAATTATCACCAACTTCGCTTGATAAAGAAATCTTTATTGAAGATGTAAAGGAAAAGTCTTTAAATTTAGCTTATGAATATCTTGATCCTCTCTTAAAGGAGATTTTTGAAGAGAAAGCAAAGAAATTAGAAGATAAAATTAAAACAAATTATGCTAATTTAGATTACCTTTTAAAGAATGAAGAAACAAAACGTGAAATTTTATCAAATCTTTCTCTTGAAGAAATAAATAATAATTGTGAAAGAAAATTATATGACTATCACACGAAAACTGTAATTGATAGAAATTGCAAGGCAAAATCTCTACTGGAAAAAGATATTAATAAGATTAATCTTGAAGAATATGAAGAAGAATATAAAAACATAATGTCTGAAGTTAGTGAAGCGAATCAAGCTGAATTAGCTTCTTACGTTAGTCACAGAAAAGTAATTTTAGAACTTTTCGATAAGAAACTTTCTATTCAATCTGATGGAAAATATCCAAAGGAAGATGAAGTACATAGCTTAATTTATCCTACGAAGAAAGATTCAAATGAAGTTGATTTTAATCAACATAATTTATGGCTAATAGATGAGAGACTTTCTTTTCATAGCTATTTAGCTTCAGAAAAAGAATTTCGTTCGCATAAAATAATAATAAGTGATTCTCAGGATAGGCCTGATATTTGTATTTATAATGATGACAAGAACATTCCTTTCCAGTCAATTATTTTAGTTGAATTTAAAAGACCGGAAAGAGAAGATTTAAAAAATAAAGAACATCCTGTAGATCAAATTTATAGATATGTAAATGAAATAAAAGATTCTGCTAAGAGAGACTATAAAGGACGAACTATCAAAACTACATCTCAAACTAGATTTTATGCTTATATTATATGCGATTTGATTGATGAAAAATTTATTCGACAATGTAAGGAAAGATATTGCCATTTAACTCCTGATGGTATGGGATTGTATAGTTTTAATCCTGAAACAAAAGTATATATCGAAATAATGAATTTCGATAAACTTTTACAAGATTCTAAAAAGAGGAATGCCGTTCTTTTTGACAAATTAGGATTACATTAGTGAGAGTGTTTTATGGATGTTACTAATATACAGGACAGTATAATAACCGAAAATTCCCCCGTTTCTATTGAAAAAGATAGGGCAATAAGACTTTTTCGTTTTTTGATTGAGCTTACTCAATTAAGAAGCAAAACCGTAAGGCATATTGATAGCTATGATAAAATTTTATGGTTTCAAGAAATACCGAGAGAACGGGAATGTGATTGTATTGCTTGGTATTACGAAAATAATGAAAAAGAACCTGAATTTTGGGTTAGTGTGCAACAACCAAAGTTTATTCCAGCTCCCAAAACACCTTCAGCTTTAGAAGACTGGATTCTCCCTGGTGAAATAGCTAATTCCAGTAAAGAAAAACCTGCAATTAAAGATAAAATTATTCAGGAAAAGGAAGTAGTTAATCAGGAAACAGGAGAAAAAGAATACGAAACAATCGTTTTGTATTTCCAGGATTACAATGATCTTCAACAATTATGGGATTCATACATTCGAGAAAAATGGCAGCCGTGGGCTCAAGAAGACCAGCGTTTAATAAAGATTCAGGAAATATACAAAAATCTCTATACTATATACCAGAAGCAGCAGAAATTAAGTGAAACATATGAAGTAGTAATTGGGTTAGGTTTATTAACTTGGTTAACCCCGAGTAATCAAACTGTAAAGCGGCATATATTATCGGCCCAAACTTCGCTAGATTTTGATTCCAAGCGTGGGATAATAACTCTTAGCTTGGCGGGAGAGGGAGCAAAGCCAAGTCTTGAAGTTGATATGCTAGAAGCAGGGGAGCTGCCAGGCATTAAAGAAATTAACGAAATTAATACACTGGTTGATGAAATAAAGGACTCTGTCTGGGCAAGAGAGATTATAGAACCTATTTTAAAAAGTTTTGTTCATTCAATATCTGACCAAGGTAACTACCAAAGAACTTTAATACCACAGTCAGAGTGTTCAAATATTCCTCTTATACACTTAGCCCCCGCTATAATTCTTAGAAAAAGGGAAGAGAGAAGTTTAATCTACCTGTTTAAAAAAATTGTTGAGCAATTATCAGAAGAGCATCGCAAATTACCGAATGGAATAGTACGTTTAGTAAGTATTCAAGAACAGAAACAAGTAGAAGAAAGTTCTTATTCAGGGGGAGAGTCATCATCAAGTTTTGATATTGATGATAGTGAGATTTATTTTCCATTACTTGCAAATAAAGACCAGCAAGAAATTGTTAATAAAATTAATTATAAAAATGGTGTACTAGTTCAAGGCCCACCTGGAACTGGAAAATCACATACAATTGCAAACCTGATATGTCACCTTCTTGCAAAAGGTCAAAGAGTGCTGGTTACAAGCCATACTAAACGTGCTTTGGAAGTACTTCAATCAAAGATACCTGAAAATATCTCAGCATTATGTGTTAGCTTACTGGGAAATGATCATGGAGCTTTAAAAAAGTTAGAACGTTCTGTTGAAGGAATAAATCATTATTACTGTAATTGGAATAAAAAAGAAAATGAACATAAAATCGCTTTATGTAGGCAAAAATTAGATGACGCAAGAAGAAACGAAGCAGAAATTCTTAATAAACTAAGAGCCTTAAGAGAAAAAGAATCCTACAAATATAACGAGTTATTTAAAAATTATAAAGGCACACTTAAAGAAATTGCAGAACAATTAAAACAGGATGAAGAAAGGTTTTCTTGGATTGGTGAAGTAGAATTTAAAGAAGATTACAAGGTGCCCCCCTTGCTAAATGATGATAGCCTTAGGCTTTTAAGACTTTTGCGTGAGTATAACCCAGAAAAAATAACTGAACTTCTGAATATCACCATTCCCGCGAGTGAAATCCCTGATACTGAACAATTTATGGAATTTGTAGCTGCAGAGAAGGAAGCTTTTGATAAATTTAATGAAAATATCAAATATAAATCTTATGAAAGTTACCAGATTTTACAAGGAGTAGAAGACGAACTACGCACAAGTCTTTTAGAATATGCCAATAATCTTTTTGTAGCAATAGAAAAGATTATAAATCACAGGCAGGCATATACAGATAAGCTTGTTGAGGATATGCTTGCTGACCACGATAGAAAATGGAAACTACTATTTAATGTAACTAGAGAAAAAATAGCAAAAATAGAGCAAAAAGCCCATGAATTCTCGGACTATACTGTTTCAGGATTAGATATCAGAGATTTGCTAATAGTTAAAAATGATGCAGAAGACCTTCTCAGCTATCTTGAAGTTGGAAGGCCAATTAATTTTATAACAAAGTCATTTAATCATACTCTTAAAAATACAAAATATCTTTATGAAGAAGTAAGAGTAAATGGAACCTTGTGTAGTAACCCACTTATTCTAAAGAAACTTATCGAGTGGATTGAAGTAAATCAAGAGTTTAAAAACTTAAAAAAGAATTGGGAAGGTGTAACTCCAATTCCTGAGGGTACTTTCATACAACAAGTCGAAGAATATAAAGATATACTGGAACCTTTAGAAGAATCATTAAAACTTTATGAATTAGTTAAATCTGTAAAAGACTTCATAAGTAAAATACCGGGATTAAAACATCCTGCATGGCATAAACCTGACGAGATTAACGAGTTAGTAAACGTCCTTAAAGCTATAGATCTGGAAAAAATAACTGAAGAAAATAAGGATAAGTTTGAAAATATTGAAAGGCAGTTATTGTTAGAAATAAACCATAGTAATTCCTATGTTGAAGAATTAATAAACGCAATAAAAACCAGAAATATAGAACATTACAAAAAATGTATGGATACCTTTACGAATATACAAAAGCAGCAAAATGAAATTAAAGTATTGGAAGATTTAAAGTATAAACTTAAATCCAAGCTTCCTTACCTGTATGAAAAGATTTTAGCGGAACTTAATGACTCCAAATGGGATAAACGACTACGGTTATTTGAGCAGGCTTGGGGATTTGCCTTAGCGGATTTCTGGTTAAAGAAAACCAACAACCCTAAAGAACAAGAAAGACTAAATACATCTCTGAAAGTACGACAGAGGGTAATTGATAATGCAATGTCAGCTTTAGTCGAATATATGGCGTGGAAGCACTGTCTTGAAAAAATGACAGAAACCCAGAGGCATCACCTTATAGCCTGGTCTCAAGAAGTAAAGCTTATAGGCAAAGGCACAGGTAAAAATGCCGGTCAGCATAGAGAAAATGCAAGAAAAAACATGAATTATTGTAGAGATGTTATTCCTGCCTGGATTATGCCTATTTATAGAGTTGCTGAAACGATTCACCCTGGTGAAGAAATGTTTGATGTCTGTATTATCGACGAAGCAAGCCAATCAGGCCCTGAAGCTTTATTCTTATATTATTTGGCTAAAAAAATAATAGTTGTTGGAGATGATAAGCAGATTAGTCCTAAATTCATAGGTGTAAAGGAAGAAGATGTTGACTATTTAAGGCAAAAATATCTTAAGGATATACGATTGAGTGAAACATTTGGCATTACAAGAAGCTTTTTTGACCAGTCTGCAATAAGGTTTGGTGATACTATCAGACTTGTAGAGCACTTTAGATGTATGCCTGAAATTATTCAGTTCTCTAATAACCTCTGTTATTCTAATGAACCGCTTATTCCCGTCAGACAATTTGGAGCTGATAGGCTAGAACCCATTAAAACTGTGCACGTAGAAAATGGTTATCCTAAAAAAAGCGGCTCTAAAACTATAAATATTCCTGAAGCTGAAGCACTAGTTCAACAAATAGTAGAATGCAGTGAAGACCCAAGATATGAAAAGAAAACAATGGGCGTAATCAGCTTACTTGGGGAGGCTCAGGCTAAAATAATAGAAACAATGCTATTAGAAAAAATCGGAGCTGAGCAGATTGAGGAAAGAAAACTGATTTGCGGCGATGCTTATGAATTTCAAGGTGATGAGCGCAATATCATATTCATAAGTATGGTTAGTGCGCCATCAGAAGAGAATAGAATCGGTGTTCTTTCTAAAGAAGAGGATAAAAAACGATTTAATGTTGCGGTTAGCCGAGCACAAGACCAGTTATGGCTGTTCCACTCAGCAACGTTGAATGATTTAAGCAATAAATGTTTAAGATATGAATTACTTTCATACTGTACTAACCCAAAACTCGAGCCTATTGAATACAATAATAAGGAAGTACTACCTGATGTAAGACACGAAGATTTTGACAGTCTTTTTGAGCAGAGAGTTTACCTTAAAATGTTAGAGAAAGGTTATAGAGTAGTTCCTCAATATAAAATAGCGGGTTATAGGATAGACCTGATGGTATTTGGTATGGAAGGGCGTCTGGCAGTTGAATGTGACGGTGATGAATTCCACACTGCTGAAAATTATGCCGATGATTTAGCAAGACAACGAGATTTAGAAAGATATGGATTGCATTTCTGGAGAATAAGAGGTAGTGAATTTTATCGTGACCCGGATAAATCCTTGGAGCCTCTTTGGGAAACATTAGCAAAACGAGGAATTTCCCCTGAAACCTGTTCAGTAGTGAATGAAAGAGAGGAATACGAAGATTATGATAATGAAATATCTGAAGAGGAAGAGGATTTTGTCGAACAAGATTTTCCTTCAAAGGTTTACAGACAAGAAGAACAGAACCAGATAGACTATGGTGTACAAAAGATTAGTGGAAATAATGAAAAATCAAGTATAAACTGCCGAGATATATCAATTGATGAACTTATGCCTGTCATTGTAATAGTTTTAGAAGGATGCCCCAATAATTCGTGCACAAGAGATTCACTTACTCAGCGTGTATGTAAACAATTAAAAATTATTACACGTGGTAAACCAAGAGAAGATTTGGAAAAACGTATATACAAAGCTCTAAAAAGTTTAATAGCCCAAAAAATAGTGGAAGAATATCAGGCTACAAACATTAGGGTGCGTCTAGTAGACTCTAAAAATAAAAATGAGATCATATCGGAAAATGTTAAAAAAATAATGGAAGTTCCCTTTGATACCTGGTTTGAAATATTAAATTGGAACAGAGATGCTGATATTTTGGAATCATATCAACGAGGTATAACCTATTCCCTAGGAAAACTAGCCAAAAACAAGCTTGCTCCGTCTGAGAAGCAGGCAAGACAAGGGTTAATTATCCTTGAAGAAGCAAAAAAGAATGGTTTTTTATATCAAACTTCGTGATAATTTATCTCAAATTAACTGTGTCTTTACACTGGCATAAATCTATAACCTGTGCGAGATTGAGGCTGTTTTTTGGGTTTGAGACAAATTGGAAAAAACGGAAAAAAATTGGAAAGGAATTGGAAACAAG
>JANQIY010000100.1 GCA_028281965.1 Candidatus Gastranaerophilales bacterium | reverse complement strand
CAATCAGGTATTATTTGAAGTTTTTCGCCTGGTTTTATGAGGATAAAGCTCTGGTCATCGCTAATTTCGTCAAGAGTTAGAATACCATCTGGATTGTTTATTTCGTCATATAAATTCAATGCTATGACCTCATCAACTGTCATTCCATACTTTTGCGCTATTCCCCATACTGTATCGCCTTCCTGGATTTTGTAGGTTTCTGTTGGGGTTTGTAGCTCACCCAAAGAACCTATTAAACCAATTTCACTAAATCTACTTAATAAATCCTTTGTTGCTTCTAAATTTTGTTCGCCAGTTTTAATCGTAAGTTTTTCATTCTCACCATCAGGATAAAAAGCTCTTGGATAGATGCCTACAGGACTTCCTGCCGGCGTCCAGGGATTATAATCAAGTCCTTCGGATCCTATTTGAGTAAATCCTTCATAAAAGAATGTTCCCATAATTTCAACGGTTTCTTCTTTATTTGTATAATTATCGTACCAGTCATTAAATTGACCCAAAAATTGATCAACATAGTAGTCATTAAGTACGCTATCAGGTAACAATTTGCCGATTTTTTCCGTAATTTTATTTGATATAAGATTTTTAGGTAGACCAATAGTTGACTCCCAAATATTATCTGCAATCCAATCCATACTAGCTCGTTCTAGTGCTTCACCTTCTGGCAAATTTTGTGTTTTATATTCATCGTGGTATTCTTTGAATGTTTCGGCTTGACTTATAGTTTCCTGCTCTGCACCTAGCAACCAATTTGCAAATTTTGCTAAACTCATTAATTACAATCCTTTCTTTCTGTAGTTGTTAAAAAACTTAAAATACCCATACTAATTAACATAAGATGTGGATCAACAATACGTATAAAAGCTGCCAAAAAAACAAGAAAAATAAAAAAATATTTTTTAAATAATTTTTTTTTATTTAAAATAATTGCTCCAATTGTTAAAATATAAACAATTTCTGCTAAATATACGATAAAATAAACTACTTTAGAGGCGTTATCGATCTGTATAGAATAAATAGCTATACCTCTCAATATTGCAAAGAAAATAACCCCTAAAAATCCATAAAATATTAAAAAAACAAAGGCTTCACCAAGGTTCTTTTTCTGTTCTAAATTTAACGGATTAAGCAATTTTAACACTCCTTATTTAAAATTACTTTTTTGCCTTTTTTGCAACTTTTATTAAACTCTTAAATTTATATTTTTGAAGTTCATTTTACTTCTCTTTTTCAAACACAATATAAAATGTATAGTCAAACTTTAACATAAAAAATAAAAATATCAAAATATTATTTTCATTTTTTATGCAGCTATCTTTGTGTAATATTTATCAAACATAATTACATTATTATTGCCAGTCCACGTAAATAGTATAATATCCGACATTGCTCCTCTGACTCCGGCGTCGGTTTCGTTTATAAAGGATTCTATAAGGGTCTGGAGTTCTTCTGATGTGTCCCTGACCATTGCCTGATGTAACGAGTAAACCTTGCCGAATCCTCTTACATCAGGTAATGCCTGAATTTCAGCAGGAACTTCCAGCCATTCTGTCTCTATAGTATCAGTTATATCACTATTAAGTAGATATTCCCCCATATTAAGGACTTCACCACCGACTTTTGTATAACTTCCAAGTCTGGCAAGAGTGTTTCCACTGCCATCAACCGTATTTTCATTTGTATATGATAAATTTAGAGATTCTATTCCAAGCTCACTAAGTGTATAAACTTCGCCTGTCCCTGTTAAAACTTTTAAATTAGCAAATTCACTGTCACTGGCATTTATTACACCATCACCATTGCTATCGAGGTCAGCCAAGGCCTCATATCCGTTAGAAGCTGTACCTCCTGCGCTAAGTGGAGTGTAATCACCAAAAAGCTCCGTACCATTATCAATAGTGCCGTTTTGGTTTCTATCAAGCACAAGTATCCCGTCATCTTCTGCAACCCAGGAGGATAATTCCGCAAAGCCGTTTACATCCTTGTCAAAGTATATGCCGTTTTCTACTTTGGTTGTTTCTATTCCATCACCGTCAAGATCAAGCATAATAGGGTCAAATAGAATTGAAATCAACAGTCTTATTGAAAAACTGCCGTATATATTTTATGGATTTTTTAAATAGACTAGATATTGCCGTTTGTTTGAACTTCTTTTTCTGGTTTAGCAATAAAACTAAAATGTAGAATTGATAAGCACTAAAACATGATAAAAATTTCATAACCCCTCTCTCTTCTTGTTTTACTTTAATAGAAGAGACAGGATATTCTATTTTTGTTGCTTTATACCTGGTTACTATTTACTGTTAAATAATCTGAATCACGAATTAAATATTTTCGAGATTCCTTAAAACACTCGTCCTCCCAAAAGTAGGAGGCTGTCCCAAAAGCATGGACAGCCTCTTTGTTTAAAAGTTTCTAATTTGTAATTAATACTTTTCAAGGTAGGAATCGAGCTCCCACGGAGTTACGCAAGTCCTGAACGAATCCCACTCCTGTCTTTTGGAGGACATAAATTCACTGAAAATATGGTCTCCAAGCGCTTCTTTTGCAACAGCGCTTTTTTCCATTAAATCAAGCGCTTCAAGTAAACTTCCCGGTAATGCCTCGATTTTTAATTTTTTTCTTTCTTTTTCAGTCATCTGGTAAATATTCTGCTCAGCGGGTACCGGAGGTTCAATCTGGTTTTTAATGCCGTCGAGAGCGGCTGTTAACAGTACAGCGAATGCAAGGTACGGGTTACAGCTTGGATCAGGCGATCTTAGCTCAACTCTTGTGGCATTACCTCTTTTAGCCGGGACTCTTAAAAGAGCGCTTCTGTTTGCAGCTGACCAGGCAAGGTATACCGGAGCTTCATATCCCGGGACAAGACGCTTATAACTGTTCACAAGCGGGTTTGTCACAGCTGTTATGCTTTTAATGTTTTTAAGCACTCCACCTATTGACCAGAGGGCTTCCTGACTTAACTTATATGGCCTTGATTCATCAAGGAAAGCATTTGCAGAGTTTTTAGAAAGGGAGAAGTTAGTATGCATTCCCGATCCGTTTACCCCGAAAATGGGTTTCGGCATAAATGTGGCATGCAGCCCGTATTTAGCGGCAATAGACTTTACCGCAACCCTAAATGTAGCAACATTATCAGCTGTAGTAAGCGCGTCTTCATATTTAAAGTCGATTTCATGCTGGCCTTCCGCTACTTCATGATGGCTTGCCTCGATTTCAAACCCCATATCTTGAAGTGTAGAAATCATTTCAGCCCTGATATCCTCGCCAAGATCATCCGGGCCAACGTCATAATATCCTGCTCCATCATGCGTTACACACACAGGCCCGCCGTCTTCATCTCTTTTGAAAAGGAAAAATTCGCATTCAGGGCCTACATTCATTTCATAGCCTAATTTTTTTGCCTCTTCCAACACTCTTTTAAGGTTGTTTCTGGGACAACCGTCAAACGGGGTTCCATCCGGGTTGTAGATATCACAAATTAACCTTGCTACGTTTGAACCATCTCTCTCTCTCCAGGGAAGTAATGAAAAAGTCTTTTTGTCCGGGTAAAAGTACATATCTGAAGTTTCAATACTTCTAAAACCTTTAATTGATGAACCATCAAGCATCATCTCGTTATTAAGCGCCTTATCAATCTGGCATGAGGGTATTGCCATGTTTTTTACATGTCCGTTAATATCCACAAATTGTAACCTGATGAACTTTACATCATTTTCTTTGATAATTGCCTTTATATTTTCGTTTGAAAGTTCCTGCCTACCTGGAATAAATAAGGAATTTGTCATTTTTATCCTCCTGTTTTCTCTTTTTAACCTTAATAAACCAAAATTTCTACCCAATAAACTTACCCAGCTGCCTTATAATCTCTTTCTTTACGGGTCCTCCTTCTTCAAAACGTTTTGTAGCCCGGGTATAATTTTTCTATATAAACCATTCTTTAACATATTTATAGCTTTTCATAAAGTAAAATTATTTAAGAAATAATTTTTGATTTTTCCAAAATTAACGTATTTTCTTTTGTAATTTTATCAAAATCATATTAAATTAGATATTTTTTAAACAAAAAACAGTTTTTTTAAACAAAAATTATCTAAAATTTATATTTTTTGTAAAGATTTAGGTTTAAAAATGTTAAAAAATTTGTTAAGGTTTTTTAATTTTTTGTTTTTCTTTTATTATTATAAGAATTTTACAAAAATAAATATTAATTATAAACTAAATTCCTTTATTTATAAGGATTTTAGTTTTGATATAAAGATGTTATATAGATTTTTAAAAATCAATTTTTTTAGTTGTAAAATATCTGGTAAAGTTAAATAGTGTAGGTTCCACGTTTAATCAAATTTATCGTAGACAAAGAGTTTTATTATTAACCAGGAGCAAGAGTTGGATCAAATGAATAACACAATCACAAATCCATTTAGGCAAATAAAAGCAAAAAGTCGTATTGTAAGCAAGCTTACAAACATTATAAATAATATCGGTTTTAACAAAGACAAGGGATTCACATTTTCTGACCATGTTTTATGTCTTTTAAAAGCCGCTGAGAACTCAGAACCAAAAGCTAAAAGTAAAATCGAAAATCACCTGGTAAAAATGGGGGAAGAAGTTATCCCGTTTCTCGTACAGGCTCTTACTGAAACGCAAGGTAAATCAAGAGGGCTCGCGGCAATGGCTCTTATAAGAATTGGAGAGCCTGCTATCGGCTATTTGGAACAGGTTACCGGTGAAAATTCCGAATTAAAATGGGTATATGAGTACATCATAGCCGAGATTAAAGGTACTGAAAGAGAAATAATACAAAGTTCCACAAGGGACGCAGAGCTTGATGGCGTACTGGTCGGTTAATTTTAATATTTTATAAACAAATAACCTGAATCACAAAATACATAAAACCCTGTAATAGGTGAAATTTTCTCAAAATCCCCACCCACAACCACCCTTAGTGGAATGCAAAGGGCTTCGCCCTTTACGAATCTGAATAGATTTTGAGAAAATTTCACCAGGCCATTAGGGTGGTTGTGGGTGGGTTTGGCAAATGTTGCATACATGCAATTAGCGACTCGAGTTATTTAGTAAAATCAAAAATCCTATTTTAATTTATCGGCCAAAAGCCGGTTAAGAACCTCAGGATTGGCTTTTCCCTGGGTTTCTTTCATAACTTTACCCACGAAAAATCCAAATAACTTGGTTTTTCCTGATTTGTAATCGGCTAAATGTTCAGGATTGTTATTTATGACAAAATCAACAACAGGCTCAAGCTCGGCAGGACTGTTAATCTGCTTTAACCCCTGTTTTTCTACAATTTCAGCCGGAGTTGCGCTTTTTTCCTGCATCAACGCTAAGACTTCCTTTGCTATTTTTAAGTTTATTATATTTTCATCAAGCAATTTTACAAGCTCGGCAAGTTTTTGAGCGGTTATGCGCAGATTTTCAAAGGATTTTTCCTTAAGTTCCCGGGCGATTTCCGTGGAAACAAAGCCTGCTATAACCTTTGGGTTGTCATAAACAGCTGTGGTGGTTTCAAAAAGCGTACTCAAATTCTCGTCACGGGCGATGGTTAGAGCTTCTTCGCGGTGAATCCCTATTTTCTTCGTATACATTTCAAACCTCATCCTTGCATCTTCAGGAAGCTCTGAAATATCAAATTCTTGTTTTTCAAAGGATTTTTGAACAGCTTCTTTTTCGGATTTCCTTACAGGCGCATATTCCGGCTTAGCTGCCCTGGCCCAGGAATCACGAAGCGTAACTATCCTGTTAAAAACAATTTTGCAATCCTTGTACTCAATGGGGTCAAGATAAAAATAGCCTAACCTCTCAAACTGGAAACGGCTTCCCGGGGCAAATTTTGACACCTCCGGTTCTACATAGGCGTTGGAAATTATCTTTAAGGAGTCTTTATTAAACCCTTCCTCAATAGTTTCGGGGAATTCCATGTTAAACAGCCTGTCATAAAGGCAAACCTTGACGTTCTCGGAATGCTCGGCCGAGACCCAGTGGATTGTCCCTTTAACTTTTTTACCTGAAGTGTCTTCACCGCTTTTTGTATCAGGAAAATAAGTACAGCGGAGTTCTTTAATTTCGCCAATCTGGTCTTTAACCACGTCAATACATTTTATGATATAAGCGTGCCTGAGGCGGACTTCACCTCCGGGATAGAGCCTGTAATAGCCCTCGGGAGGGTTTTCCATAAAGTCGTCCTGTTCAATGTAAATTTCCCTGCTGAACGGAATGTTTCTTGAGCCCTCAAGAGGCACATCATGAGGGTAATAGGAAGCGTTAATGAGCTCTTTTTCTTTTTCAGGATAGTTTTCTATGATAACTTTAAGCGGTCTTAAGACAGCCATTACTCTTGGGACTTTTTTATTCAGGTCATCCCTGATATAGTGCTCAAACTGGGCCATATCAACGACGCTGTTTGCTTTTGCAATTCCAACGCTGTCACAAAACTTACGTACGGCTTCGGGAGTAATCCCCCTTCTGCGCATCCCGGAAAGAGTAGGCATTCTGGGGTCATCCCAGCCGCTTACGTATTTATTTTCCACTAAATCCAGCAGCTTTCGTTTACTTACAACGTTGTAGTTCACGTTAAGCCGCGCAAACTCATACTGGTGCGGGCGGGGTTCGTTAATTTCACATTCATCCAGGATCCAGTCATATAATTCCCGGTTATTTTCAAACTCAAGGGTACATATAGAATGAGTTATGCCTTCTATATAGTCTGATAAGCCGTGGGTGAAATCATATAAAGGATAAATACACCATTTATTGCCCTGCCTGTAGTGTTCAACGTGTCTTATGCGGTATAAAAGCGGGTCACGCATTTTCATATTAGGGCTTGCCATGTCGATTTTGGCTCTGAGAACGTGTTCTCCGTCCTTAAACTTGCCTGTCCTCATTCCGTTAAATAAATCCAGGTTTTCCTCAACAGAGCGGTTTCTGTATGGGCTTGGTTTTCCGGGCTGGGTTACAGTCCCCCTGAATTCCCTGATTTCCTCTTCTGAAAGGCTGCAAACATAAGCTTTACCTTTTTTTATAAGGAACACAGCATATTCATAAAGTTTTTCAAAGTAGTCCGAGGCGAAAAACAGGTTTTCCCCCCAGTCAAACCCGAGCCATTGAACGTCTTTTTTAATGGATTCAACGTACTCATAGGTTTCTTTTGCCGGGTCAGAATCGTCCATCCTCAAGTGACACTTTCCGCCCGGATAGTCGTTAGCTATGCCGAAGTTTATGCATATAGACTTTGCATGCCCAATATGCAGATAACCGTTAGGTTCCGGCGGGAATCTCGTTATAACTTTATTGTACTTGCCGTTTTTTAAATCTTCGTCAATTCTTTGCCTTAAAAAATCTTTCCCCCTGCTATCAGAAGGTTTAGCGTCGCTCATTTATGTTGTTACCTTTTTAAATAACTGATTCCTAGAACAGTTTAGCATTTTGCCCGAAATCAAGCAATTATAACAGGGGTTTATCGTTCATTTACTTTATAGCTTAAATTTTTGGCAGCGGTGTTTTTGACGTGATGAAATTGCCATTTCGCACTTGAGAAGCCTGCCTCCGCATCAAGTGCGGGTACAAGTAGCAGAATAGGTAGATTATCAAGTTATTTTAACCCCAATGACGGGTTAAGAATTTTTCAAAAATCTATAACTGGTTTTTAGCTAACCCGTCATTCAGGTTATTTTATCCCACTACTACTCTGACACATTAGTTTTATTGAATTACCTGTAATTACAGATTTGTCACCCCGTGCTTGACACGGGGTCTAAGCAACTTCGCTATAATACTGATAGC
>JANQIY010000070.1 GCA_028281965.1 Candidatus Gastranaerophilales bacterium | reverse complement strand
GTTTTTTACCCAGCGGGAGCACGATCTTTATCCGTCAAACATTTACTAATTCTCTTTAATTTTAACTGGAATTAATCATACAAGCGGGAGCGTAAAATGATCCGGCTTTGTTCGCGAAGCAGGCGGCGCTGTCCGCATTTTAGCAGCGAAGCAGGCGGCGCTGTCCGCTAACGCATTTTGAATTCATTTCTTATGCGAGATAAACTCGCTAATGCTAAATCGTTAATCGAGTTACTATCCTTGCCCCATAATGCAAAACCTATTGGAATTTTGAAATTATCTCCTTCCCATAAGAATAGAAGCAGCTTAAAACCATTTTCATATCCACTAGTTTTAAGGTTTTTAAGCTTTCTTGTGGATTTTTTAGTCCATACTTGGGATGGTTTGGAATGATGGCTGAGGATGGCTGAAAAAATACCTGGGTATTTTTTTCAGAATGAAGCCGGACTAACGCTTTCCTTGCTTTAAAACGGCAGGTATAAAACCGGTTTATTTTCCAAAAACATAAACAACAGCGCCGCTGCAACCATAGGAGGCCCAAACGGCAGGAATGTGTAATTCCTCGTTTCTCGCATACGGCTGAAAATAACAAAAACAGAAATCCCTCCTATTATAAATGCGGAGATTATTAAAATAATTGAAATCAGAAACTCCCCTCTATAGTTGAAAATTCGACCAAAAATCGACATTAACAACGCTAAAAATAATCCCAGCATGGCAAAAAGAGAATAATATTCCCGGGATTTAAAAAAATTATAGACAATAATAGGTATACCAACAATCATTTGAAAAACCAGGCTGAGCACAAGAATAAATACCAGCCCTTTCCAGCCAAACCACGCCCCAAAAGCCGCTCCAAGTATTGTATCCCCGCCTCCGAACGCATACTCGCCGGAAAATAAATACCCGATCCGGGAGAAAATCTCAAAAAATGCGGCTCCCGCAATGGCTCCGATTACAGCCGATATAAACACATCGTTGAATGATATCCCGATAAACCCGGTTGAGCTTGTTGCCCGGTTTCCTATGTCAAAAAAGCTATAAACCAGTCCCAACGGAATTAAAGGGATGGAATTCAGGTCAAATATAACCTTTTCCCTTAAGTCAGTTATAGTTATTACAATTAAATTAGATATTAAAAAAATAAAAAAAATGGTTTTAAGGCTAAATCCCCAGAAATGGTAAGAGAGGACAAACAAAACACCTGTAAAAAACTCAACCACAGGATACTGGATGCTAATACTTTTCCCGCAGTTCCTGCATTTTCCTCTCAATAGAAAAAAGCTTAAAATCGGAATATTATCGTACCATTTGAGGTTTTTGCCACACTGTGGGCATTTTGACCTTGCATAAATAAAATCTTCCTCTGATAAAAGCCTTAAAGCTACTACATTTAAAAAACTCCCGATAGAAATACCGATAACAAAAATAAAAAAGTATATAGCTATATCTAATCCGGTCATATTGCCAGCTTTCTATTAAAAATCAAGACTGATTTTTTTCCTTTAAAGTTATTATCTTAAAAAGTTCATCTGTAGCTTTTTTAATCCTTCTGCTTACCTGCATCTGGGAAATCCCAACTTTTTGAGCGATCTCACTCTGGTTAAGATCCTCAAAAAAGCTCAGGTAAACAACCTCTTTTAAATTGTCCGGAAGAAGTTCAACAGCTTCCATTAGCATAATCCTGTCTTCTTGAAGGTGCTGTTCTTCCTGGTATTTATTATCAATTAACTTTTCACCCAGAGTCTGCTCGTTATCCGAAAAACTTGCCACCTGGTCAAGTGAAATTGTCTGCTTTCTCCTGTCGACTTCAAAAACTTCATTAATCCGCTTTAGCGGCAGCTGAAGTTCATTTGCGATTTCTATTTCCGTAGGGGACCTTCCAAGCCTGGAATGCAGCTTTTCAATTATCAAATTCATCCTGAAAGACAGTTCCAAAAGCTCTCTTGGCGCACGGATTATTGACGCTTTATCCCTGAGGTAATGCCTGATTTCACCTGTTACCCTATAAGTTGCATAAGTTTTAAAACTCGCCCCCTGGGATTCGTCAAACTGGTCTATAGCTTTCATAAGCCCTACATAACCTACCTGGATAATGTCCTCAATAGGGTCAAACTGTCTTCTGGCAAGCCCATAAGCTATTTTTTTCACCAATGTCAGGTAATAATGTAAAATCAATGTCCTTAGCTGGGTTTTAACCTTTTTTTCGTTGGTTTCCCGATATTCTCTCAGCCAGGATTTTATCTCTTCATCAGAAATATCATTATTCTCAAAATGCGTATTCAAGCTTTTTTAACTCCGATACTGTGTCAACAGCTCTAATTTCCCAAAACATGGTAAATATGACGTATTTTTTTCTAAAAAAACCTGCAATAATTGACTTTTAGGTTATTTATTACACTTTATAAGTATATAAAGAATTATAACATAGGAGGATAATTGGATTTAATCCCCCTGTAAAAAAGATATGGTATTTAAAGGAGGGATTGTGCCAAATGAGTTTTAAACCATCAAATGAAGAACAAAAATGGGCTAAGCAACAGGAACTTGATATTAGAAAAAAGTTGCATGAATTTACTAATAGAGTGAAATTAGAAGATATGCTGGATGAAGAATCCGTTTGTCCCGCTGACGGTAAAAGACTAGAGCGGTTAGAAATTAATTCTACGGGGATTTTTGTCCATAGATGTGTATACTGCGGAGGAATTTGGCTAAATAGAAATGATATGGAGCAACTTCTTAACTCTGCTAAAAAGTCGAATAAATTTATAAAATATCTTTCTAAAATTTTTAATATAAAAATTTAAGCAATTCGAGTCGTTAATTAACCCCAATGAAAGGCTAGCTAACTCGAATCATGAATTGTACAGGTCAAGAAATTCGCTTACGATTTAAGCATAAATGACGGTGCAGACTTTATAATTTTATCATTTCATAAACTACTGCTACCTAAAAAAATTAGTATGCATAAACTGTAAAAATCCGATGGTTGAGCAATAAAAATTTTCCAGGATTTCAATGATCATTAAATTGTTATTTGCCAATTTTCTGTTAAGTATTTTGGGAGGAGATGTATGAAAAAAGATAATAAAAAAGCGTTAATATTTCTGAGCCTGCTTATTTTAGTCGGTATTTCATTCACACTTTTATCTGAAATTGAAAGAAAAAAACCGCCTAAAATTCTACAGGCAGCCATTCCTAATGTCGAAATGGATATTAAAGAAACCGAAAAAAAAATTTATATAGAAAAAATGGATAAGTTTAAGAAAATTATTCTTAATTTAGAGCAAAATGATACACAAAAATTTAAAGAGCAAACAAAACAAGCTTTCAATGAAATAGGCAGTTTAATCAGGAACCTTCCAAA
Organism: Candidatus Gastranaerophilales bacterium; assembly: GCA_028281965.1. Taxonomy (GTDB): domain Bacteria; phylum Cyanobacteriota; class Vampirovibrionia; order Gastranaerophilales; family UBA9971; genus JANQEB01. The sequence continues at coordinate 1,804 of JANQIY010000070.1, read as the reverse complement.
ACTCCCGGATAATTTTAAGAATTCCGTGAGAGAAATAACAATGAAAATGGAAAGAGGTGCAGAGAAAGTTAATCTTCTGGAAGATGAGGAAAAAGTTATTAATGAGATCAAGAAAAGTTTTACCTCTTGCCAGAACGGTTTAGTAACCATAAAAAAAAGAGTAGAGTGTAATAAAGCTAAATATAAAGATTTTTGCGACAAGTTTGCAAGCCAAATCTCTAAAATAGAAAAAAATATAAAAGAAATTAACGCAAAAAACTATAAACAGGAAACAAAAGAAATCTTTGTAAATTTTTATACACTGCTTGACTATATGCACACACAGATTAGCGAACCGGATTTTACGCTGAGTAATAAGCCTGCTAAGTCAAAAAAATAAGCGGGAGATAAAATTTCCTGAACAAAAGCCTGCCTGAAAAATGAAAACAGGTTCGAATCAGTCTGAAAAGTAACCAAACTGCTTAAGCCGGGCAGGGTCTTTTCTCCATTTTTTCTTCACTTTTACATGCAAATCAAGAAAAACTTTTGTACCCACTAATTTTTCAATATCTTCCCTGGCTTCCATACCGATTTTTTTGATCATACAAGCTTTATCGCCAATAATAATACCTTTTTGGGAGTCTGTTTCCACAAAAATACTTGCCGATATATTAGCCAAATCAGGCTTTTCTTCAAAATATTCCACTAAAACCGCTATGCTATGAGGCACTTCTTCTTTTGTATTATTCAAAACCTTTTCCCTGATGATTTCCGAAACAACAGCTTTCAGGCTCTGGTCTGTAACCTCGTCTTCCGCATAATACGCAGGTCCTTTAGGAAGTTTCCTGTAGATATTTTTAAGCAAATCATCAATGTTTCTGCCGGTCTTTGCGGAAATTTTAACGACAGGGATATGCCTGTCCCCGAATAGTTTTCGATAACTGTTTGTGATTTCTTCTCTTTTATCAAGCGATTTAATCCTATCAACCTTGTTTAAGGTTATCACCACAGGAGTATCAGCAGTCAATAAGTTCTCCACTATCCATTTATCACCTTTACCGGCTTTTTCGGAGCCGTCAACCATGAACAAAACCAAATCAGCATCAGGAATAGATAACTTCGCCTCTTCAAGAAGGAATTCTCCAAGCTTGTAGAGAGGCTTATGGACTCCGGGCGTGTCCACAAATATAATTTGCCCCCTTTCTGAGGTATAAATTCCTTTGATCCGGCGTCTCGTGGTTTGCGGTTTTGAACTCGTAATAACCACCTTTTGTCCAAGAATTTTATTTAACAGCGTGGATTTCCCGACATTCGGCCTGCCGATAATTGCCACAAATCCCGATTTATAAGCCATAATACTTTTTCTAAAAATTGTTTCTACAGAGTTTTTTATAACACAAAAGAAACTCCCGCATAACTTATAAAGTTAGTTTTTTTGTAGTTATACATATTAAATCGAATCGCGAATCAATTTGAATAATCCCAAATGGAACAAAAATAAAATAGAAGCCGCCACCTCTTTTTTTATAAATTTTAAGGAATTTTTATCAAGCTATAGCTGTTTTTTAGCTAACCCGTCATTCTGGTTATTTAACTCGAATCTCTAATTGCATACATGCAATATTTGCCAAAACCCACCCACAGCCACCCTAAAGGTGGAAAAGAGGCGTAGCCTCTTTTCGATTCTCTATAATTTTTTTGGAATGAATGAGCTTTAAAATGACCGGCAAAGCCGGACCATTTTACGCTCCCGCTTGTATGATTAATTCCAGTTAAAATTAAAGAGAATTAGTAAATGTTTGACGGATAAAGATCGTGCTCCCGC
>JANQIY010000010.1 GCA_028281965.1 Candidatus Gastranaerophilales bacterium | reverse complement strand
TCAATGGCTACCTCAATTCTATGTATCAGGGCATTAATAATCTCTGTTTTATAAAATTCATTTTTCATATTCATTTTTTTGAAAAAACCCGATTTGGTTGGGAAAAGTCGGGGAAAGTTGGTCTTTTATGACTCGTTAATTCTTTTCTGGGCAATTTTTACATACTTTTCTTCACTTTCGATTCCGATCCATTTCCTTCCAAGTTTTTTAGCTATTACTGCGGTTGTTGCACTTCCTAAAAACGGGTCAAGCACAACATCACCTTTTTTACTGCTGGCTAAAATAATCCTTTTCAAAAGTTCCTCTGGCTTCTGGGTTGGATGAGCCGCTCGCCCAGACTTATTTTTTAATCTTTCTTTACCCTGACATACTGGCATAACCCACAAATCTCTCATTTGCTTATTAGCGCCGTCTTTGGCTTTTTCTGGATTTATCTTCTTTAATTCTTCATAATTAAAAGTCCAATTTTTTCCTTTGGAAAAGAATAAGACATATTCACAAGAGTGGGTGAATATCCTTTTTGTCATACTTGGCATAGAATTATTTTTGTGCCAAGTGATAATATTGCGAGGAGTAAAGCCGAGTAATTTTAATGTCATGATAAGCTCGCCAATATTATGATAAGTGCAGGATATATAGATACTCCCAGTTGATTTTAAAACTCTTTTACATTCTGCCAGCCAGCCTCTGGTAAATTGTAAGTATTCTGCTTCAGACATCTTGTCCCAATCTTCATTAACCATATGCCAATCTCCGCCATAACCTTTATTTTTCCACTTTAGGCCATTACCAGAAAGATTGTATGGCGGATCAGCAAATATCAAATCAATACTCTTGTCGGGTATTTTATCCTTTAAAACTTTTCGGCAGTCGCCTTTGTAAATGGTATTCATTTTCATAATTTTTGTGACCAATCGTTCATTAAAGCTGGTATTTTTTTGTTCCATTCCAGCGCGTCTTTAGATGAAGACATTTCTTCTCGAATTAAGACAAATAATCTTTTCATATCTTGAGTAGAAAACCTTTTTTGCTTAAAAATAAATAAAAGGGATTTTATTTGATCAATGGAGAAAGGAATAATAGTTAAATCAATAATCTCATCATTCACCGCATACTTTCTGTTATTAAAGAAAGTTAAAACCGTATTTGTATCAATTTGCGGTGCTACAAAAAGGCCAAAAACGTCTTTTTCTTTTTCCTGCGATTGAACTTTGGCTACATGTCTTGGGACTGGCTCAATTTCAGCACTCCACTGGTTAGCTCGAGTAAGTAGAGTAACTTCTGTTACCAAAATAAAATTATCATACTCAAAAACCATGTCAGCTTGGTTGCCGGCGGCGTGATTAATCGGTTGCAGTTCATCATCAAGTTTAAAATTTCTGGCTTCGTATGGCTTATTGGCTAAAGTGTCTATTGCCAAAAACACGCGCCAAGTATTCCATTCCATATAAGCAGGGTAATAAGCTTCACCTCCCAAAATCTGTCTATTCAAAATCAAATCGTAAAAATTGATAATATCATCAACTTGCTTTTCTTCTCTTTGGGAATAATAAAATTCAACTTCTTTTAGTTTAAGCAAGCTATCCTCAACAGTCTTTGTTTGTTGCTTTAACTGAAGCAAATTTTTAGCTGGGGCAATATCTTTGCCAGCCAATTTTAATGACTCTCTAACCCCCACCTTTTTAAATAATGCTTTTTCTTTAGCTTTTATAAGAGTTAAATGTTTTTTTAAATAATCAGCCTTATCGCTCGGCAAAGCAGGTGATGAGCTATCCCACAGATAATCCAAATATTTGTCATCACCAACTAACTCCCATTTTTGTGATAACAAAGTTTTTATCAAATCTTCTTTTTCGGAAACAGTAATAAGCTTATTTCTGCTAACAGAAAACAATCCGCTTTTTCTTAAATATCTGGCAGTCAAATCAGCATAGTCTTTTAAGGTGGAAATTTTTAATGGGAGATAATAAGCTAAAAATATCTTTTTGATTACTACGGCTCCTTTGCCAGATTTAATTGCTTCTTTTATTTCTCTTTGGGCTTTTTTGGCTTTTATAGTATTTGACCCTTTTCCGCCCTTAGTAATATCAGCCAATAGCTTTACTCCCTCAGTAGACAAAATAAAACTTTTGTCTTTCTTGGATTTAGCAACAAGACTTTTTATCAACACCACACGTTCACTTATTTCGTTTTTAAAAACTTCTTCTAAGCGAGCTAATTGGGTTTGATAATAAAATTCTCTTTTTTTAACTCGGCCGGTGATTTTATCTTTTTGGGTTCTATAATCTTTTACTTGCTTTATTGCCTTATCAATATCTTTCATTCTAACAGTAGTATTTAAAAATATACTTATTTCATCTTTAGATAAACCTCCCAACTCATAAGTTATTTTTAAATAACGCAAATAGATAGGTAAAAGTTTATATAAAAAACAAACTGGTAAACAGAGATAGGGAACTGAATGACGCGTTAGATGTTCGCATGGCGGACATCGTACGAAATCATTTGGGGAATGATTTCGAGCGACCGGCCTGCAGACCGCTATCAAAGCGGTCGGAAGGCAATTCCCGTTGGTCACCCTTAAAAAAATCAGCTTATGCTCGTTTTTTTAAATACTAAAACGATTATTGAAATAATCCGAATTACCTCTATACTGCATATATGAAACCGGGAACATATCGCCATTACAAAGACAATACATACCAAGTTATCGGAGTTGCACACCATGGCGAAACAATGGAAGAACTGGTTGTATACAGAGCATTATATGATATGAATGAATTATGGATTCGACCGAAAAAAATGTTTGAAGAAACGATAGAAGTCG
>JANQIY010000002.1 GCA_028281965.1 Candidatus Gastranaerophilales bacterium | reverse complement strand
GAGGGAAGCGAGACCAAAGAAAAAATTGGGTGGGTGGAGGGAGAATGAATTTTTGAAAATTTTAAAAACACTTAAGTTTTTATTGTTTACTCCTTAATACTATCGTAAAACGCTGTTATTTCATCACCTTCAAGTTTTCCTGAACCGTCACTATCAAAGCTTAACACCGCATCCATCCACTCAAAGGTATCAAGTCCGCCGTCTCCGTTTTTATCATATAAGGAAATTGCGTTCGCAGCCATTATATCCGCATTTTCAAACCCTGATCTTGAAAGGCTAAGGGCATATTCATCTGTATCGACAACCTGGTCCGAATTTATATCCCTGCTTTTTATAAAATTTACTGCGTATTCACGGTAAGTTGTTTTCTGAGAGTCGCTAAACTTGCTTAAGTCTACGGTTGTAATGGCTTCATCATAGAAGTTGATAGCTTCTGCCTGGTTTATTTGCCCATTAGCATCGGCATCAATATTGATAAGAGCTTTTGCGTATTCCATTACATTCACTTTTCCGTCTTTATCAGCATCATAATGCTCTATTATCTGAGCTGCCATATCATCTGTAAGTCCCCAGTAATTTTTCAGCCAGTTTTGAAGTTCTGTTGCCGAAAATTCCTTATCGCTTCCCGCATGTGAATTAATATAGGAAAGTGCGGTTTTATATAAATCGTATTTTTGAGCTGAGTTATTTTCATCTATAGTACCTAAATAGTTTACAGCACCGTCTGAAAGCGCAGTATTATAGAATCTCATGGCTTCTGTCGTATCTATTTTCCCGTTAGCGTCAGCATCAAAGTCGATAAGAGCTTTTGCATATTCCATTACATTCACTTTTCCGTTTTTATCCACATCATAATGCTCTATTATCTGAGCTGCCATATCATCTGTAAATCCCCAGTAACTTTCCAGCCAGTTCTGAAGTTCTGTTGCTGAAAATTCCTTATCGCTTCCCGCATGTGAATTAATATAGGAAAGAGCACTCTGATATAAACTGTGTTTTTGAGCTGCGTTATTTTCATCTATAGTGCCTAAATAGTTTACGGTACCATCTGAAAGCGCAGTATTATAGAATCTCATAGCTTCTGTCGTATCTATTTTCCCATTAGCGTCGGCATCAAAGTCGATAAGAGCTTTTGCGTATTCCAGGCTGTTTAGTTTTCCATCTCCATTGCCTATTGTATTATCATAATGGCCTATTATTTTTGCTGCCATATCATCTGTAAATCCCCAGTAATTTCCCAGCCAGTTTTTAAGCTCACCGGATGATAAATTTTTATCCCCGCCTCCTTTTTCGTTAATTATACTGACTGCGTAGTTATACAAGTCAGCCTGTCTTGGGTCTGTAATATTAAAATCTATTTCCGGGTTGGCGAATTTACCAAGCATTGCAAGCCGCTCGTCAGCATCGAGGATTCCGTTGTTATTTCCGCCATTGGCGAACTTATCGAAATTCTCAAGAATATTCATCCATTCATAAAGATCAATGCCGGAATCGCTGTTTAAATTGTATGCCGCATTATTAACAAGATCAGCCGCCATTGTTGCAGGCAGGTTAAGCTCAACAAAGTAGTCCTCAAGCTCGTCCGCATCTAAAATTTTGTCCTCAATTTTGTCGTATTTATTAAATAAACCGATGGCCTGGTTATAAAGGTTGGTATAGCGGGTAGTTTCAGCTTTGGTAGGCGTTAAGTCCGCACCGGAAGCTGCGCTGTACATTGCAATTTCTTCATTAAATTCCAGAACTCCGTCGCTGTAAGCATCAGAACCTATTAGCGCATTTATAAACTCGATTTTATCAAGTTTGCCGTCAAGGTCTTTATCATAGGACTCACTCATGTTTCCTGAGGTATTGTTAATAAACTCGTCGGCCACATAATCAGGCAGTCCTAATTCGTTCATTTTTGCTTTCAGTTCGTCAACGCTTATTTTTAAATCATCATCTAAATCCAGTTCATCGATTAATGAATCTGCATAGCTCGCAAAGTTTATCATCTGGTCAGGATTTGCTCCCATTGATGTTGATAAAAGGTCATTAAACAGGTTAAGTTTTTCAACTTCACCAAGGTTGCCGTCCTTGTCGGAATCAAAGTCATGGTACATTTTCATCAACTCAAGGGCGTCAAGCGCATTATCGCTATCCGCAATAGTTGTATCAAAAGCCGTGTCGTATTTCTCTAAAGCTTTTTCTACCGCGTCAGCAGTCATTCCTTCATCAACGAAGAAATTTGCAATTTCGGACTTGTCAAGTATATTATTACCGTCTAAATCGTACTTTTCTATAAGTTCGCTTACTGAATTATTAACCCTTGCGTAATGCTCGGCATTCAGGGAATCCAATCCAAGGTTTACGCCTGACATATCTTCATAAATAGCAAATTCTTCTTCAAACTCAAGAATCCCGTTATTATTTGTATCATAATCAAGAGCTATCTGAGTCCACTCTATAATGTCAAGTACATCGTCATCATTTAAATCAAAATTTGTGAAAGAGTTGTTTACCGCATTTTCAGCAATGTATGCGGGAAGTCCAAGTTCTTTAAGGTAATTTTTATATTCGTTTGCGTCAATAACTCCGTTTTCATTGAAATCAAGTGACTCTATGAAATTTTCCATATCTTCCGTAATTGCTTCATACTGGTTAATTTTGGAAGAATCCACGTTATAGTTAGGGTCATAATCAGCATTAGCGAGGTCTTCATACATTTTAAGCTTTTCATCGGCGTCAAGTTTGTTGTCATTGTTGCCTTCATAAAGCACATAAGAAGTCCCTGTAAGATCTTCTATAAATTCCAGGTTATCTACGTTATTATCATACCTGGCAAATGCTTCCATAAGCTCAAGCCGGCTTAAATTACCGTCTTCATTGATATCAAACATGGCGAAAGCGCTATATGCAAGATCTTCCGGCATTCCGTTTTCCGCAAGAAAGTCTTTATACTCGTCCAGTGTTAATTTAGAGTTTTTATTCTTATCGGCAGCATCCATGATTTCAGAGTTTACGGTATCATACAGGGTTCTGTCATCGAGTTTTGCCTGAAGATCAGATATTTCATTTGATGTAAGAGTGCCGTCAGGGTCTGTATCATATTCGCTGTATATTCTTATAAGCTCCATGGTATTAACTGTGCCGTCTTTATCCATGTCAAAGGTCTGGATGAAGTTCTCGGCGGCATATAACGGGACCTCTGCGTCAGATCCTTGATATAGTGATTTTATATAAGCCCTGTACTCCTCAACGGTGATTTCCCCGTCAAAATCGTCGTCCATAGCCTTTGTAACCGAAACAGACAGGTTATATAAGTTCGTATACTGCTCTTGAGTTATAACTAACGGGTCAATATCCATATCGGTAAGGGTATTCTGAAAATTAACCAGCTCTGAATATGACAGTATTCCGTCTCCACCGGTACCATGGGTTTCAGTTCCGTCTTCCTCAAGGGTTGCGGTGTCAAAACTATTATAAGCTGCCACAAGTTCATCAAAGCCGATATAGCCGTCTTCATCCGTATCATAATTTTTTATTAATTCCTGGCCCATTGACGAGGAAAGAGCAAAATTCTTACTTACATATTCAGCATATTCTTCTTCGCTAATCTTAAGGTCACCGTCCTGGTCAACACTGGTAAGTAATTGCTGGGCTGTATGTTCAATAGTTCCTGTATCATATGTCTTGTAAATATCAGGAAGGAAATTAAAATAATCTGCCCCTTCCGGATTGTCACTGTCATAAAGCTCAACAACGCCGTCTTTATCCAAATCCCATTCCATAAGTTTATTTAAGTACTCTCCAAGAGATACGTTTAAGTCAGAATCATTATCAAAAAGCTCAATAAAATCGTTTACATATGAATCGGGTATTCCTATGGCTTCAATTATTTTGCTGACATCACTGCTGTCTAACAGGCCGTCTCCATCGGAGTCATAGTTTGTGAGCAGTGATTGGGCCGCGCTAAGATGGTCCAGGAAATAACCAACAGGATCTTCAGCGTCCTCTATTGAGGGTATTTCGGAGATGCCGGTGATTGCCTTAAAGAAGTTAAGTCCTTCTTCAAAGTCAATTGTAGAATTTCCATCTGTATTTGATTCAAAAGAATTCAGGATATTTTCAAGCTCACTTGTATCCAGCCCGTTTGAACCGGAATCGTAAGTGCTGTAAAATCCGCTTAAGTCATTGTCTGCAAGTCCCAGATCGGTCAGGAAATCATTAAATTCGTCTTCGGCAATGTATCCGTCTCCGTCCTCATCTACCAAATCCATTAAAGCATTGGCATTTTCTTTAATAGTGAACGGCTTGTCTCCATCCTGGCCATATATGCCTATGTTGAAAATGTTTAAAATATTTGCAAACTCGGAAGGCCTGTAATAGTCTACCTGGGTCGGCCGGGCTTCCATGTAAAGATTATAGTAATCTTCGCCTTCCGCAAGCAAAGAATCAGAGTTAGTATAGTCAATTGATCCATCCTGGTTATCATCCCAGGCTATGAAAGCGTTTATTACCTCTTCAAAATCAATTACGCCATCCTCATTTCCCAGTCCGTCGAATAAATCCACAAAATCCCCGCCATATCTTCCTGCGAGCCCTGAATTAATTAAATAAGCCGAGTATTCCTCATCTGTTATTTTCTGGTCAGCGTTTTTATCTATATACTTCATCATGTCTTTAGCAGCTTTGAAGAAAGACACATATTGTGTAAAATTAGTCTTGGACTGGTTCAGGTCAACTTCCGCAGAAGTATTATAAAATCCTAAAGCCTCGTCAAAATCAATAAACCCGTCGTTATTGCCGCTGCTGTCAAGAGAACCAAGTCCGTTTATAATTTCAGCTTCACTTAAAACCCCGTCCTCATTGGAATCATAAGCAGAATACAGATTGTTCGCCGCATTTTCAGATATACCCAAAGACGCAATAGCGGCCTTATAGTCTGACAGCCGGATAGTATCCGCCTCTCCATCACCGTCAGTATCAATACCAAAAATATTCAGAAAAAGCTGGGCATTTTCCGCAACCGTAAACTTGTTAAGCTCGGGATCGCCCGTATTATAAATTCCGTAAATATCTAAAATATTTCTAAAATTTAAAGCCATTAACTAAACTCCTCAAATTTTTGGAACTGACAATACTTTTTATATAAATGCATCTTTGCCTTAGTATTTTTATCGGCAATTTAATGAAAACCTAAAGATTTTTAATGGCTTTATTAACAAAACTTCATAATCTCATTAAGGCGGGACTCTGTTTACGAAAGCAAGAAACAAACAAAAAATTCTTACCTAATTAACCCCAATGACGGGTTAGTTCTTTTTTTTAAATCGGTATAAGTTTAAAAAATTAAGTTTTATGTTATAACTTTTTATATTTTTATAATATAATTTTATAGGAAAATTAAATGAAAGAGGTTTTTTATGGCGGAAAAAACAATTACCAAGTATATGAACATAATAGATATTGTTAAGGATTATCCTGAAACAATTGAAGTGTTCGCAAAATATGGTTTAGGCTGCATTGGCTGCGCTGCGGCAAGGTTTGAAAACCTTGAGGCCGGCGCAAAAGTCCATGGAATTGACGTTGATCAATTTGTTGATGAGTTAAATAATGCTATAAGTTAGTTTTGAGTTCATAAATAAAAAAAGAAACCGCTTTTAAAAAGCGGTTTCTTTTTTTTGTTTGACTTTAAAGGTTTATAATCTGAACCATACATCTTCAACCAGGCGCTGTTGTCCATCAGCTGTGGTGTATGAACTTTGTTGAATATGCTGGACGTCGTCATCTTCTGAGTGTGGGAGTAATGTATATGAGCTGTTGATAGTTAAAATGTTATCAAGCTCTTCCAGTTCAGTTATATTATTGTTGCTTATTAATCCGAGTTCGATGTCTTTAGCTGCGAGGGCTTCTTGTAATGCCTCAACATTAACTACGCCCTGTTCATTTATGATTTCTATGCCTGTTTCTTTTTCAGCTGCGATGGCTACTTTTGCCAGGGCATCGAATCCGTTTTCAGCTCCGATTAATTCACCTGTGAACGGGTTAATTGTCTGATCTCCGAATACTTCTGACCCGTCGATTATGCCGTTTCCGTTAAGGTCGCTCATTGCTAACATTTTGTCTCCGTTTACAGCTGCTCCGTCTGCTGTTCCGTTTCCGTCGATGTCAACTCCGATACCGTGTTGTGCGCTGATTTTGCCATCGTTGTTTGTATCAAGGATTAATGGTGATGAAGTTTTAGAGTTTGTTCCGACATTTTCAACGATTCCTTTTACTTCATTTCCTGTAAGGATGCCGTCTCCATTTTTGTCAGTACCTAAAGTGTAGGTGTTTTCTTCTTTGTTCCAGATAACGTAATCGTATTCGAATGGAGCTGCTTCTGACATATCGTGCTCTGTAATTGTGAATCCGATTTCTGTCTCGGAAATTCTATGAGCTGTTGTTGTTCCATCAGATACAAAACCTTCTCTGGCGTCTGTATCATCTTCTGAACCGTCTTTTGTATCAACTATGGTTTCAAGGTTAGGAATTTTGAAGTATTCATCCATATTTCTGAAGAATTTATCAAGATCTCCGTGTACTGCGAGGAAGTTTTCGTGCCAGTTATTAGCGTCATTTCCTACTACGTAGTCGTTACCGAATTTACCGTCCTGGTTCCAGTCGATACTTCCATATCCGCCGTCTGCCTGGAGTTTTGGAACTTCTAAGTCTGATACTTTTGTATTTAAAATGTCTAATGCTGCCAGCACTTGACTATTAGTAAGCCCGAGCTCATCAAGAGCTTCCATTATTTGCGCATCTGTCATATCGTTTTCTGTAATTTGAGCCTGAAGGTCTCCAAGGATTGCGTTTATCTGGTTATCAGAAAGGTTAAGAGCTTCAAGTTCAGCCTGTTGAGCTGCATTTACCGCTTCTAAGTCTGATACTCTGATATCTAATGCGTTTATTGCTGCTTCTATCTGATCGTCAGCAAGCCCGAGCGCTTCAAGTTCAGCTTTTATCTGCTCATCTGTCAGGTCGTTTTCTGTAATTTGGGCCTGAAGGTCTCCAAGGATTGAGTTTATCTGTGCATCTTCCAGTCCAAGCGCTTCAAGTTCAGCCTGCTGAGCTGCGTTTACCGCTTCTACGTCTGATACCCTGATACCTAATGCGCTTATTGCTGCTTTTATCTGATTGTCAGTAAGTCCGAGCGCTTCAAGTTCAGCTTTTATTTGCTCATCTGTCAGGTCGTTTTCTGTAATTTGGGCCTGAAGGTCTCCAAGGATTGCGTTTATCTGTGCATCTTCCAGTCCAAGAGCTTCAAGTTCAGCCTGCTGAGCTGCGTTCACCGCTTCTACGTCTGATACCCTGATATCTAATGCGCTTATTGCTGCTTTTATCTGATTGTCAGTAAGCCCGAGCTCATCAAGAGCGTCCATTATTTGCGCATCTGTCATATCGTTTTCTGTAATTTGGGCTTGTAAGTCTACAAGGATTGCGTTTATCTGGTTATCAGAAAGGTTAAGAGCTTCAAGTTCAGCCTGTTGAGCTGCATTTACCGCTTCTATGTCT
>JANQIY010000376.1 GCA_028281965.1 Candidatus Gastranaerophilales bacterium | reverse complement strand
CCCATTATGACTATTATAAAATAACTTTAGGGGTTTTAAAAAATATAAAACTTCCTATTTTATATAACAATTTATAAAAATGTAGGGAAGCAAGCCCCCTACCCCCAAAACACACACTCTAATATTTTTTGATGATTTAATATACAATAAGACTTTAGCTTTAGAATCACAGCTATACTTGATATACAAAGGTAAAATATGAAGAACTTTTATAATCGAATCAACAAAGAAGAACCGGGCAGTTTTTGGGTTAACGCGGTTAAGCATAATTATTTAACAACCTCCGGGAAGCTCCTTAAAAGGTTAAAAATTGCGGGTCAAAAAATAAACACTGAAGTGAAGGGCGAATGCTCAAATGTATACAGTGTTGGGATAACTATTGCAAAAGCCGGTGATAGAACAAAAGAAAAGCTGAAAAATATTATTTCCCTGCACCCTTCAATAGCTTTTGGCATTAGCCTTGGATACCTTGATGAATCACTGATAAACCTGCTGGGCAGCGAAGATTTTGGTATCTTCCCGCAAAGCCCGGACGATCTTAAAATATCCTGCACCTGCGGTTATCAGCACAATTGTCAGCACATTTCACCTGTTTTAAATGCCCTTGAAAAAAAAATTAATAAAAACCCCATGCTTGTTTTTTCTCTCAGGGGAATCTCCCCGGATGAACTGACAGGGGCTACAGGTTATAAAAATGGATATATTAACAAACTTAAGAAAAATATTAACGGTAAATTTATGCCGGTTATTGAATATGAAAACCCATCCAATTTTTCTTTCCCCAGGGCAGATATTGAATCATTGCTTTTTGCGCTTCCTGGTAATCCCATATTCTTCGAAAGAAAAGACTTTAAATCCAAATTGAAAAACATTTATGACACTATTGAAACCGAACTGGAAAATATACTCATAAAAGAAAACCTGGCACCTCTTAGAAACACTGAATTTTGCCTGTATTATTCCGATGATGACAAACTTAGAGCGTTTTTTACGCCCACAAACAGCTTTCTGGCTCATTTAAAGTCCAAAGGCTCACGAGTGAGATTTTCTCAAAAAACGCTGGAAATGCCAGATGCCGGAGAAAAGGACGGAATAAGCATAGCTTCTGATATTGTGCTTGATTATTTTCTTTATGATGCGATTAATGGCAATGATGATGAGATTACCGCCTCCGCCCAATTTATAAGAACAACGGCAAACCTGGCTCTTGATTTGGTAAAATCGCTTAATTTTCTTCCTGAAGTGGTTATGCCGGACGACACAAGCTTCTGCATAAGATATGTGCCTAATTCTCAATTTAAAGGTGAATACCCTGAATTACTGCCAGTATTTATAACTCATATAGTTCACAAAACTGCATTCTTAAAGCCCTCAAAGTTTGCCAATGACAATATTACAAATATGTTTACCAGGGATAGCCAACAAAATGCGGTTTCTCCCGAGGGAAATAATATTGCATTAAGTATAGCCCTGTGGCTGGATGTTATTTCAGGAAAAAATAAAGCTGAAAGCGCCATACTCAGGGTTGAGCACCATAATTACGATAACAGTTTTGCGCTGCATTTAGATATTCCTGATTATAAAAATGCTGACATAATAAACCGGATTATGACCGCATCAAATTATATGCCTGTATTAAGAGATATCCTGGACTCAAAGGGGGAATATGTCCCTGTTATTGACTTAAAAACAGTTTTAGACTTGATTTCGAATATATCAACCTTTTTAATGCCGCTTGGCATACAGATGATCATACCAAAAGAGCTCAATAACATAATTTCCCCGCAGGTTTCATTAAAAGCCAAATTAAAAAATAATCAGGCCTTTGATATAGAATCCATTTTTAACAAAGAACATGAATCAAAACTCTCTGTTAATAATCTTTTTGACTTCTCATACGAAATTGCTCTGGGTGATGAAAAAATTTCCGGGGAAGAATTCCTGGAGCTGGTCAAATCAGCTGAAGGGATAGTCAGGTTTAAAAACCACTATGTTCTTTTAAAACCCGAAGATATAAATGCAATACTCGAAAAGCTTAATAAACCGGCAGTTGATATCGTTAACCCGATGCAGCTTTTGCAGTCAACATTCTCGGGTTTTTGCAATGGAATGGATTTTGAAATAGACGATTCTTTTAAAAGAGCTGTTGACGATTATCTTAAAGTCGATGAAATAACAATACCAGAGGGTTTAAACGGGGTATTGCGGCCATACCAGGAAAGAGGCTTTAAATGGCTGTATGCTAATACAATGAGAGGCTTTGGCTCGTGCATGGCGGATGATATGGGCTTAGGAAAAACAATACAGGTTATAAGCTTATTGTTAAAACTTAAAGAGGAGAATAATCTTAACAACCCCGCGCTGGTTGTTTGCCCTACCACTCTGGTGGGTAACTGGTACAAGGAATGCGCAAAATTTGCTCCCGGTCTTAAAGTATTTATATATCATGGCGCTGACAGAAGCCTGGACATTGAGGGAATGGACATTGTCGTAACTACCTACGGGCTTCTTAGAAGGGATTTAGATGAATTTAAGGACAGGGAGTGGGATTTTGTAATCATTGATGAAGCGCAAAATATAAAAAATCCGAATGCAGGCCAGACCATTGCAGTTAAGTCATTGAAAGCAAAAACCTCAATAGCCATGACAGGAACACCGGTTGAAAACCGTTTAACCGAGCTGTGGAGTATATTTGACTATATAAACAAGGGTTACCTGGGGAATTTACGAGGTTTCCAGCAAAACTACGCAAATATTATAGAAAAACAAAGGGATGAGGAGAGAATACAAAAACTTAAACTCGCAACAGCACCTTTCACATTGCGTAGACTGAAAAGCGACAAGTCAATTATAAGCGACCTTCCGGAAAAGATTATTTTTGATGAATACTGCTATCTTACAAAAGACCAGGCAGCGCTTTATGAGAAGGTTTTAGAGGCCTCCTTTAAGGAAATGCAGGGCAAGGGAGGTATGCACAGAAGAGGAAATATTTTTAAACTTATTACCTCTTTAAAGCAAATATGTAACCACCCAACTCATTATACAAAAACAGGCAAGCTCGCCAGGGACTTATCAGGTAAAACAGAGAAAATTTTTTCCATAATCGAGCAGATTCAGGAGCAAAACGAGAAAACAATAATCTTCACCCAGTATAAGGAAATGGGAGACCTCCTTGTTCAAATGTTAAAAGACGAGCTTAAAATGGAAACGCCGTTTTTCCACGGCAGTGTTCCGATGCTCGAAAGGGACAGGATGGTTGATGCTTTTCAAACAAAAGATGAATTAAAGCTTATGGTTATTTCGCTAAAAGCCGGAGGAACCGGGCTTAACTTAACGGCAGCGACAAACGTAATTCATTATGACCTGTGGTGGAACCCGGCGGTTGAAGACCAGGCAACTGACAGAACCTATCGAATCGGGCAGGTTAACAACGTAATAGTTTATAGACTAATCACTCTTGGCACTTTTGAAGAAAAGATTGATGAAATGATTAAGTCAAAAAAACAACTTGCTGAATTAACGGTTTCTACAGGCGAAAGCTGGATTACTGAATTGTCAGATAAGGATTTGCGGGATATTTTTACTCTATCCAGGCAATAAACTTACATTGCCCTCTCAAGCGAGATTCTTTTTAACTGCCTGTCCACAGATATAACTTTGACTTGCAAAGCGGGAGTGAATAAACGGAAACGATTTAACTTGAGTTGCTAATTAGCCAAAAGCCAGGATATGACTATGCAACATTTGCCAAAAAATTATAGAGAATCGAAAAGAGGCGGAGCCTCTTTTCCAC
>JANQIY010000344.1 GCA_028281965.1 Candidatus Gastranaerophilales bacterium | reverse complement strand
CCAATTAATGCTGATACGCGATAAGTAAAAGTTGGCTAGATGCCGTGTCAAGCACGGCATGACATATCTTTTTTAATTCCAGAATTGAAAGACCCTGTTTAAAACCTTGCTATAATTGCTTTTAAGCTAATTAGAGATTCAGGTTAATTAACCTCAATCTCTAATTAGCCAAAAGCCAGGATATGACTATGCAATTAGCAACTCAAGTATTTTAGTATAAAAACAGAGGGCCGCACTACAATGCGACCCTCTAAGCTCTAAAAAGCTTCCGTCTAACTAAGAAAACATTCGTTATATGTATATTATGCCCATTTTAGCCATTTTTAAACGCCGTCGAAGCAATATGTTAAAAAATATTAATTTCGAAAACCTTCCCGAATATCTTTGAATGTTTTATAACTTTGTAATATAGTTTAAAAATCAAAGCTATAGCAGGAGAAGGAATAGAATGAGCCTTAAAAGAGTATCAATTATCGGGGCGGGCAATGTAGGCGCTGAAATCGCTAACCAGCTTGTGTGCAGGGAGCTTGCAAATGTGCTTCTTATTGATAAGATAGGTGATTATGCAAAAGGGAAAGCCCTGGATATTCTAACATCAGCTTCTTTAAAGAATTCAGCTTCCTATATAGTTGGCGGTGAGGATTTAAACCTTATAAAAGATTCTGATATAGTCGTCATAACTGCCGGTCTCCCGAGAAAACCCGGTATGTCCAGGGAAGAGCTGGTTGATGCAAATGGAAAGATTATTTCCGATATAGTGGGCAATATAAAAATATACTGCCCGGATGCAATTATAATAATGGTTACAAACCCTCTGGACGTCATGTCTTACCTTGCATACAAGGTCTCAGGCTTTGACTCCCAAAAAGTTATTGGAATGGCAGGGGTACTTGACACTGCAAGGTTTAAAGCTTTTATAGCCAATGAGCTTGGAGTTGCGGCAACGGATGTTAATGCTATGGTACTGGGCGGTCATGGAAATGAAATGGTCCCTCTTGTAGAAAGCGCAACAGTATCGGGTGTTCCTTTAAGACAGCTTGCAGATGATGAAACTATCGAAAAACTTGTGGAAAGGACAAGAAAAGGGGGAGCAGAAGTGGTTAGCCTTCTTAAAACAGGTTCCGCATACTATGCCCCGGCTATTTCCGCTGTAGAAATGTTGGAATGTATTATAAAAGACAGGAAAAGCTTGCTGCCTGCTTCTGTATTGCTTAACGGGCAATATGGAATTGACGGCATATTCCTGGGAGTTCCTGTAGTACTTGGTTCTAGTGGTGTTGAAAAAATTATTGAGTATGATATAGGCGAAAATGAGCTTAAAATGTTGCAAAATTCCGCCAGCGTAGTGAAAGATACCATTCAAAAACTTGAAGAGGCAATAAGTACAGCTCAATGATCAAAAGCAGGTTGGAAATAAAAACTTCCTTAATTACCGAAGCAGTAAGCTATTTATGCAAAAAAGCCGTTTGTATCCTACCGGAAGATGTTTATGAAGGGATAAACGATATTTATCATCGGGAAACATCAGAAACCGCAAGGAATTTTCTCAAAGAAATCCTTGTTAATGCTGATATAGCATCAAAAACCCTGAGACCAATGTGCCAGGACACAGGAATTGTCGTAGTGTTTGTAGAAGTTGGCCAGGATGTTGTTTTAAGGGGAGAAGATATTGAATCCGCTATAAATAAGGGTGTTGAGAGAGCATACCAGGAATTTGGCCTGCGGAAATCGATGGTTAACGATGCCGTATTCGACAGGACAAACACAGGCACAAATACGCCGGCGGTTATTCACACGAAAATCGTTCCGGGAGAGACGATTAAGCTTACGGTTGTTCCAAAAGGCAGCGGAAGTGAGAATATGAGCGCTGTCAAAATGCTTTCTCCCTCTGAAGGAGTTGATGGAATAATTAATTTTGTGCTGGAAACCGTAAAAAAAGCCGGCCCTAACTCCTGTCCGCCGCTTTATATAGGGATAGGAATCGGAGGGACAATGGAATATGCCTGTATGCTCGCAAAGAAAGCTCTTTTAAACGAGGTTATACCCGTATCTAAGCTTGAAAAGCTGGCTAAGATTGATAAAAAAAGAGCGTTTGAGCTTAAAATTCTTAATGAAATACAAAAAACGGGAATAGGAGCGGAAGGTTTCGGCGGGAAGTGTACGGCTTTTGGAGTAAGCATCGAATCATATTCCTCTCATATAGCAAGTTTACCCGTTGCGGTAAACTTAAGCTGCCATGCTACAAGACATGCAGAGATAGTAATTGATGAAAATACCATTATTCCTGAGCATATAGAATCAAAATACAAAGTTTCATTACAGGAAAGTATTATAGATTACTCATCTTATAAAAAAATAAGCCTGCCGTTACGAAATGAAGATATTAAAGACCTAAAAGCCGGTGATAGAGTACTTTTATCAGGAGAAATCCATACAGCAAGAGATGCCGCTCACAAAAAACTGGTTGACGCCGTTAAAAAAGGTGAATCACTGCCATTTGAGCTTAAAGACGGTACCATATACCATGTAGGCCCCTGTCCTGCAGTCCGGGACGAAGTTATAGGCCCTGCCGGGCCTACCACGTCAGCCAGGATGGATAGTTATACCCGCCAGCTTCTGGGGCCAGGCCTTAAAGGGACTATAGGCAAAGGCAGGAGAAGCCCGGAAATGATTGAATCCATCAGGAAAAACCATGCGGTTTACTTTGTCGCAACAGGAGGAGCTGCCTGTCTTATAGCGAAAAAAATTATTTCCGCCGAGGTTGTAGCGTATCCGGAACTGGGCCCGGAAGCTGTATACAGGCTGGAAGTCAAGGATTTTCCGGTAATAGTCGCTGTTGACAGCAACGGTAACGATTTTTATGATCAAACAGGCCAGTAATACTTAATTTGCGGGGTTTCGTCCGGAAAAAACTTCTTATAATAATCGTAATCCTTAAATAACAACGCCTGTCTATGCGCCCGGTGAAATTTATCATCTCCAAACCAGGGAGGAAGAGGGATTCTCCTGCTAAAATCAGGATTTTGAAGCGACATAGAATTTTTATACCCCCTGTTAACCCATAATTTTATGGACATATTGAAGTACAGCTTTAAAGCATCCGGATACCCAAGCCACATCCTTACAGCAGGGTGATTAAACCAGCGGTCCGGTTTGCCTGTTATGTTTTTCAGAATTATATAAGCTTCGCTGCGTTGCTTGCCAAGTCTTTTGTAGTCAAGACAGTTCAAAGACCTATAAAAATTGGGGTAAGGTAAAAATGTCTGCATTATCCCTGATTGCTGAAATACCGGTGGATTTCCATTGCCGCTTTAATTCCGTCACCAGCGGCTATTGCAGTTTGCCTGAAAATGCCGTTTTTTACATCCCCTATGAAAAACAATTTTTTCTTATTTTTTAATTCATCTGTGTTTTCCGTCAGCTCCTTGCTTAAGAAATTCGTGCAAGCCTCCCTGCCAATAGCAAATAACAAGTAATCCGCATTGATTTTTCTGTTATTGTTGGATATAACAGTAAGTTTTTCGGATTTATTCACTATTTCCAAGGGTTCCCAGTTTTCTATATAGCTGATTTTGTTGTTATTCAGTACTTTTTGCTTTAAAATTCCCAGGCATTTAGTCCCTGAGGTTCTGTTAAGAATAACTACCCCGCCGGCAGCTGAATTCTCCGACAGGTTAAGCGCATAGTCAAAAGCAGCATCGCCTGAGCCTATGATAATTATTTTTTTAGCTGTAATTTCCTGCTCAAAAAACCGGCAAGCTTCATAATAAATGAGCTTTTCAGCTTCCGGCCGAATTTTTACGTTGGGATTTTTAGGCATTGTCCCTGCGGCAACCACTAAAACCCTTGCCTTATATGAAAAATCCCCGCTTTGAAGCAGGAAAACTTTTCCGTCATAATCTACTCTGTGAATTTCCCTGAAAACAGGCTTTAAGCCGTTTTTTTCCAGATGAACAGACATTTTGGCAGTCAACTCAAATCCTGATATGCCTTCTGAAAAGCCGGGGTAGTTTTCCACACAGTTTGCATTTCTTAAAAGTCCGCCTATAGAGTTTTTCTCAAAAATAAGCGGTTCAATTCCAAGCCTTTGAAGCTGTATGGCGCAGGAAATTCCTGCAGGTCCCGCCCCTATAACCGCAACGTCGTATATTTTACCCATCAAGCTTCTCCGCAATTTTGCCGGATAAAACAGGCACTGAAAAGCCATGAGCAAGGTTTACAACAGAGTTTCTGTGAAATTGCTCATTATAAGTTGCAGTGGCGTCAACAACAAAAAATGTTTTAAATCCCCTGACAAAAGCAGACCTGGCAGTGGATTCACAGCAAAGGTGCGTCATTACCCCGGTAATTATAAGGGTTTTCACTTTTAAATCAACTAAAATTCTTTCCAGGTCGGTATTATAAAAAGCGTCATACTGGCTTTTTTTAATAACCGTAACCCCGGTAAGTCCGATTTCATCTACAATTTCGCTGTATTCAGATTCTTTTGTTATGGTATCTTTCCACCATTTCCCCATCATTCCCGCGTTTTCAGGTGTGTTAATGTGTTTTGTGGCTATAACAGGAAGATTTTTTTGCTTAAAACCATTAATAAGCCTTATAACACCGGGAATAATAACATCAAAAGACGGAATAAATGCATGGGAGGAAGATTTACCGAAAAATTTCTGCATATCCAACACCAACAAAGCGCAATTTTCTTTATCAAAACTGTCTTGTCGAGAATTAAAAACCTTTCGGGCTTCTGACTTTATTTGATTCGCCTTATCTGTAAGGTTCTCTGGTGTAAAATATTTTTCTTTCATAGCCGGTAATAAAAAGAAACAGGTTAAACCTGTTTCCGGGTCTTAAGTACGTTGTCCAGTGATTCTAGTTGTTTTTTTGAGTTATGGATTTCTTTCTCAATCTCTTTTCTGTTTTTTTGCGCCTGTTTCAGCTGTTCACCGATAGAAAACAGATATGCCCCTGCATTAATTATGTGTTTTGAGATAATATTTTGCTCTTGCTCTTTTGATGTAAGAT
This sequence comes from Candidatus Gastranaerophilales bacterium, assembly GCA_028281965.1. Taxonomy (GTDB): domain Bacteria; phylum Cyanobacteriota; class Vampirovibrionia; order Gastranaerophilales; family UBA9971; genus JANQEB01. Next base: position 7,103 of record JANQIY010000344.1, on the reverse strand, counting down.
TTATCCGGTCATGAGATATCTTATAGAGCTTTTCAATAAGTATTAAGAGCTGTTCTTTCCTGAATTCCAGGTTAACAAGATGAGAATCAATCTTTTTCTTTTCTTTTAATACCTCATCTACGCTTAGACTGGCAAAATTTTTGTGTGTGTCTTGCTGTTTCAATCATTCTCACTCCTCCTACAGAAATTAAATCCCCTTACACACCAATTGTATTCGCTTTACACGCTATCTTTTCCTGTTGATTGCGTATTTACAAATATATAATAGAAAAGCTATCAGGGCTTTTAAAAAAGCATGCCCAAAAACACGGCATGCCTTAAGTTTCATGATTACAAAGTTATCAATCAAGTTATATCTGCCTTACAGCATGCCGGTTTAACATTTTAGCTAAATTGTTACAAATAATTATCTTTTTATATACTTTACAACCTGCATTAACAAGCTTTTCCAGGCATATAACCGTTTATTTGCTGTAATAACAGGACTATAAGTGTTTTCATCTTCCGTATCATACTGTAATTTCTAACTATAAGACATATAAATATTACAAATGACTTATTTTATTAACTTATAGCTATTTATTCTTTCTAAAATTATGTATGGATCTTTACAGAATTTGTTTATGTAAAAAATTGTATATTTTAATAAATTGCATTTCAAATCTCTAAATCCCTTGTATATAAGGAAAAATCAAAACTTAATATTTTTTAACACTGCTAAGAACGGTTAAATTTTTTTTATTGCAGTCAATTGTTTAATAAAAGCAGTTTTTATATAAATAAGAGTCAAAGATGAAAGGAGGAATAACAAAAAATTATCGGCAAAAGCCGCCTATAATGAGGTATTATAGGAAAATGAAAAATGAGAGGCAAAAAGCCTCTTATTTTTTGTTGTTTAAAAAATTTTCAGGATGTTATTATATGTCTGGATTTGCAAGTAAAGAAGTGAGGAGCGGGAATTATGAAAAAAAAAGTTGTCCTGGCATACTCAGGCGGGCTTGATACCACGGTGATAATTCCGTGGTTAAAGGAAAATTATGATTATGAAGTTATAGCTGTATGTGTTGACCTGGGGCAGGGTAAAGAAACTGACGGGCTTGAGCAAAAGGCGTTATTTACGGGAGCGGTGAAATATTATCTGGAGGATGTTAAAGAGGAGTTTATCAGGGATTACGTATTCCCAACGCTCAAAGCCGGGGCAAAATACGAGGGAAAGTACCTGCTTGGGACTTCCATAGCAAGGCCGCTTATCGCTAAAAAGCTTGTCGAAGTTGCTAAAAAAGAAGGTGCAGTAGCAATATGCCACGGGGCAACAGGAAAAGGCAATGACCAGATAAGGTTTGAGCTTACTATAAAGGCGCTTGCTCCTCACCTGGAAATTATCGCTCCCTGGAGAATCTGGGATATCAGCTCAAGGGAGGACGCTGTGAAATTCCTTGAAGATAGGGGTATTACACCTCCTGTAAAAAAAGACGACAGCTATTCAAGGGACAGGAACCTCTGGCACCTCAGCCATGAAGGACTTGAATTGGAAGATCCCTCTCAGGAGCCCGTTTATGACAGGTTGTTAAAATTGTCCGGCACTCCTGAAAATGCTCCTGACAAACCGGAGTATGTGGAAATTGATTTTGAAAAAGGAGTTCCCGTAAAAGTTAATGGCAGGGAGCTAACACCAGCTGCGCTGGTGGCCGAGTTAAACGAGATTGCCGGCAGAAACGGGGTTGGCATAATTGACATCCTGGAAAACCGCTTTGTGGGCATGAAATCACGGGGAGTTTACGAAACTCCGGGTGGGACAGTCTTGTATGAGGCTCTTGAGCAGCTTGAGCATATGTGTCTTGACAGACAGACATTTGCTTTCAAGCAGACAGCATCCGTGAAGTTCGCTGAGCTTGCATACAGCGGGGAATGGGAAACTCCTTTAAGAGAGGGGCTGTCTGCTTTTATGGATAAAATTCATGAAACTTCCACAGGAAAGGTAAAATTAAAGCTCTATAAGGGTAATATAATTCCCGCCGGCACAACTTCGCCATATTCGTTGTATAACGAAAGCCTTGCAAGTTTCACAACAGGTGAGCTTTACAGCCACAAGGACGCTGAAGGGTTCATAAACCTCTTTGGCCTACCGCTAAAAGTCAGGGCTTTAATGAGGGAGTCTTTGGAAAGCTAAAGATAAAAAAGTAGGTTGGGACAATTTAAAACTTCCCCCTGCTTTTTTGGGCTTTATTATTCAAAATCTGTAAGTTTCTTAAAAGGGACTTCTAAAGTATCTGTTATTAAAAATAATTTTCTCAAACTTATGTATTTTTTGCCATTTTCAACTCTGGCAATATATTCTCTGGACAAATTGACTATTTCAGCCAATTGCTCCTGAGAAAAATTTTTAATTTCTCTGTAATTTTTAATATTTTTCCCTAGTTTTTCCAATCTTGTCATAATATCAAGTTTGACTTATTATATAAACTATGTCAGTGACCTATTTGTCCGAAATTAATTATGAAAAAATTATTCAAAAATTTAGTTATTACCTTAGCCACTTGTATATTTTTCAATTTTTACTCATTAGCCAAGGAGCAATCTAAAGTTGTCGAAGTAATTGATGGAGATACTATTCTGGTTGAATATCAGGGCAAAAAAGAAACTGTAAGGCTTATAGGTATTGATTGTTACGAAACATACCCAAATAATAGAGCTTATAAACAGGCATATACAGATGGAATTAATGTGGAAAAAGTAATAGAAAAAGGGAAATTAGCTGGTATTTATACACAAACCCTTGTTAAAAAGGGAGATAAGATAACATTGGAGTTTGAGGAAAATAAAAGGGATAAATATAAGAGACTTCTGGCTTACGTTTACTTGAAAAACGGCAAAATGCTCAATGAGCAGTTGTTAAAGAGTAAAAATGCAAAGCTTTATATCTTTAAAACAACAATATATAAGGAAAAATTATTTAATAGCCTGCGATAATCTAGCTTAGAGTCTTTGGAAGGGTAAAGATAAAGTTTGCGCCTTTATCTTTTTCGCTTTCAACCCGGATTCTGCCGCCGTGCATTTCAATTAATTCCCTGGTGATTGTCAACCCCAGCCCGGTATTGCCTGTTTTCTTAGAGATAGGGTTTTCTACCTGCTGGAATTTTTCAAATATTTTTTCGTGAAACTCTTCAGATATACCGATTCCGTTGTCTTTAACGGAAATTTCTATCATATCTTTCTTATCTGTAATATTCACAGTAATTTTGCCATTATCAGCGGTAAATTTTACGGAATTGCTGAGCAAATTGTATAAAATTTGCTGGAATTTTCTTTTATCAGCTGTTATTTCGATATTCTCCCCGTCTGAATTAGTTTCTAAAATTATGTTTTTTTTGTCGGCAAGTGACTTTATAACGCTTACAGCTTCTTCTGCCGCGAAATTAACATCAAAGATTTCAGTATGCAGCTGCATTTTTCCGGATTCAATTTTTGACAGGTCCAGAAGGTCATTAATCATCCTGAGCAGGTGCAGGCCGCTTTTATGAATATCATTAATATATTCCGCCTGCTTCTTGTTTAATTCCCCAAAAATCTTCAGGCCCAGGGCCTCAGAAAAACCGATAATCGCATTTAACGGGGTTCTCAGCTCATGCGACATATTTGCAAGAAATTCATTTTTCATCTTGTCAGCCTCAAGAATTTTCTTGTTCTGATCCCGTATAAGCTCCAGTGCCCGTCCTCTTTCCCTTATATTATCCTTTAAAACCTTTAGCTGCATCTTGAAAACATTGCTTAATTCCACGTCCTTGATAAGGTAAGAAGCCGCAGAAACAATAGCCTCAAGCATTTTAGCATCGTTTTTATCGTAATTCCCGGTATCTTTAATCAGGACGACTATTCCGTAAACCATCTCTCTTACCGTTAGCGGTGCCGCAAGAACCGATGACGGGACTGTAGAAAATGTTATACCAAGCTCCTCAGGCAGCGAAGGGCTTCCATTTTCGGTAACGCTTACTCTTTGCCGGATTATCCTTGTCAAGCACCTGTCTTTTTCGGAGATCACCTTGCTGTAATTTGTATTTGCAAGATTAATATTATCCCTTGCTTTTATAACCAGCGAGTCGCCTTCCAATAAAAGGATTATCGCCTGGTCATACTCAAGAAGTTCTTTTAATTTAGTAAACAACAGGGGAAAAACGTCATTTTCCGGTTCAGGCTGCTGAATTAGTATCTCTTTTACGGTTTCCAGCGTTGCAGTTAGCTTTTGGAAAGATTTTTTTTCTTCTAAAACCTCAAATAAAGGGATAGATATGGATACAATATTGTCTTCATGCTTGATAAACTTGGTTTTTGAAGGAATAAATTCCTTATTTTTTGTTAAAAGATTAATTTCACAGGAATAATTTTTCTTTTCCTTTAATATACGATCAACTTCAGAAATCCTAAAGTCAAAAACAGTTGATGATTTTAATTCTGCAAATTTTGCCTGCTCCCAGCCGAGCAATTCCTCAATTGCCCTGTTTGCAAAAAGGATTTCACCTTTATTATTAAACTCAATTAACAATAAGTCTTTTGAATTTGCAAATAATTCAGCATATTTCTGTTTATTTTCTTGAAAAAAACCCGATAAAGTCATAAGATAAATAATGCCTAAAGAATTTCCATAAAAAAATTATACAGTTTTAAATGCAATTCTAAAAGATTGTAAACAAAAAGATAATGAAATTTATAAGTGATAGCAAAAAGGGAAGATGTCCTAAAAATGCATAAAAAAAAGCCGGGTAAAGTAGCAATTGCAAGCTGTACGCCATATGCAACAGATGCCGCCGCGGAAATAGCTTCAATGGGGGGGAATGCTTTTGATGCGGCAATAGCAGGGGCGTTTGACCTGATGGTATCAAATATTCTTATGTGCAGTATAGGCGGAGGCGGCTTTGCCACGGTAAAAGTCCCCGGTAAAGAACCCGTTGTCTTTGATTTTTTCGATGCGATGCCGGGAATAGGGCTTGATAAAGGCGAATTTGGAAAAAACATACGCAGGGTTAGAGTTCCTTACGGAATAGGAATAGATGTTATGACAGGCTTTTCTTCAGTTGGAGTGCCCGGAACTTCCAAAGGTCTTGAACTTGTGGCAAAAAATTTCGGTAATCTCCGGATGAAAGATATTCTTGCCCCTGCAATAAGCCATGCAAGGCAGGGAATCCCGCTGAACGCGACCATAGCTTACTGGCTTTCCATTTCCGCCGAAAGGATTCACTGGTTTACCGAGTATTCAAAAACCCTTCTTTCTACCTCAGAAGGTAAAGTTCCTGAAAAAGGCTGCCTGATGAAAAACCATGACCTGGCAAATACCTTTGAACTTATTGCAGAAGAGGGAACCGACATCATCTATAAAGGCGAAATTGCCCGTCAAATGTCGGAATTTATCCGGGAAGGCGGCGGATTGGTCACGATTGACGACCTTAAAAACTATCAGGTCATCGAAAGAAAGCCTCTTGGTATAAAATACAAAAAATACAGTATCTACACGAACCCTCCCCCCTCAGCGGGGGGAATAGCTTTGATACAAATGCTAAAAGCCATATCTAACCTTGATTTTAAAGGTTATGACCCAAATACGGTTTCTAAGTTGGGCAGGATAATTTATACGGCCTTAAATGACAGGTATTCGCTTTTCAGGCAGGGTAACCGTAATTTTGATGATATGTATAAACTTGTCGAAGACGACTATGTTCAGCAAAAGTACTCCAATATTGTCCCATGCCCTAATACCACGCAAATTTCCTGCTCGGATGACCTTGGAAACGCTTGCAGCATTACAATGAGTATGGGTTATGGATCAGGAGTCGCTCTTCCGGGGACGGGAATCTGCTTCGGTAATACATTAGGGGAGCTTGAGCTGAACCCGTTTGGATTTCACGCCCTGGATCCGGGAATGAGGCTGGTTAGCGGAATGTCGCCCACTATAGCGGTTAAAGATAAAGATAATGACATCCTTACAATTGGCAGTCCGGGAGCTTCCAGGATTTCATCCGCTATCATGCAGACTATACTTAATATTACCGATCTTAATCAGAACTTATGTGAAGCGTTAAAAATGCCCCGTGTACACTGGGAGGACGGAAAACTTGTTGTGGAATCAAAAATGGAAGTTGATGAAAGCCAGCTCCCGGAAGATTGGGAAGTTGTTAAATTTGACGATATTGATATGTATTTCGGGGGAGTACAATGTGTGAGGTTAAACAAAGATAAGCTTACCGCCTGTTCTGATCCCAGAAGATGCGGAAAAAGCAGGATTGTTGAGCTGTAAAATGTGGGATATTCCTTTCAGGCTGCTGGCTTCGGTTATAACAGGTTTTTTTATAGGCATGTTTATTGACAATTACCTTTCAATGGAAGTGCCTATCTTTGCCATAATAGGTTCAATGCTGGGTCTTATAGCCGGAATCTGGTCATGTGTTAAAAAAACACTATGAGTCAGCTTTGTTTTTGTCATAGATCGAGCTTAAGCCCTTCATTTTCAGGTTGAACATAAAATCCCTGATTATTGACTTGACCTGAGCCGGGTCCATAACGCTCAAAGAACGCGCAGAATCGAACATACTGGGATTTTGGTCATACCACCTTCTTTTTTGAAAAGATTTATAATAAGCCCTTATTTTTTCAGTCCCCAGGGAGGATAATTTTGAGGAATTCCTGTCCGAGTTTTTATGTTCGACAATCACTCCGTATAAGACTTTAGAGCATTTATCAAGGTCATTTTCAGGCATATTTTTAAGCACCATAAAAACTTCCTTGGCCTGAGGAATTTTATCATACCAGCGCTGAAATTCTTTCATGTAAATTATCCTTTTTGCGGAGTAATCTTTATGCGGAAAATATGGTTATTCCTGTAGATGATATCCCATAACCTGATTTTTTCAAACGTATAATTTAAAAAAAACATAAAAAAGAAACAAATTTTAACTTTTAAGTAGTAAACAACTCGAATTGCTAAATAGCTCGAGTCACCAATTAACCAAAAGCAAGGATATGACTATGCAACATTTGTTTGCGAAGATTGTGTGATTAAAGTCAAGAACATAAAGCAAATTTTTCCTTTTGTTTTTGAGCCCAGTCAACCTGAA
>JANQIY010000330.1 GCA_028281965.1 Candidatus Gastranaerophilales bacterium | reverse complement strand
ATTCTTCGGCACCGGGTGGCTAAGAATTTTTGCAGTCTGCTTCATGTTGAAAATTTAAATTTTAACTCTATTTAAAACCTTGTTATAATTGCTTTTAAGTTAATTCATAATTCGAGTTGATTAGTAATCGGAGTTTCCTAGATTTTGCCATATTTTTTGTAATATTTTACAAAATTTTCCACTGACCTGTCATAAGTCTTTTCGCCTTCAGCGGGAAAAAAACATCCCGGAATTTCGCCCCGTCTCCTGTGAGACATAACGCAATCACAGCAAATTCCTCTTTTTGGGCAGGAATACGTGCAGGTGCAATCTTTCAGGTTAACTTTCTTTTTACACTCCATAAAAAACAATTCCTTTCATTATTAGTATAATAAAATAACAATCCTGATTAAAGAGGATTACAAAAAAATACGATATTGTATATACTGCACATAATATTAAAAAGGTTTTTTAACTGTATATATGCTTATAAATTACGACAAATATTCCTTATGTATAGATAACAAAAGAACAGTTGTAAAAAGTGCCGCTATTCACTATTTCAGGATACCCGGGCACGAAATATGGCAAGATAGATTGAGTAAACTGAAAGCCGCAGGTTATAACGCCGTTGATATTTATTTTTGCTGGAGATACCATTCTCCTGAGCCGGGAAAATACGATTTTACCGGAATAAGGGATGTGCGTGCCCTGCTGGATATAGCAGCCAAGCTGGGATTGTATGTTATAGCAAGGCCGGGACCTTATATTAACGCCGAGGTTTCCCTCGGCGGACTACCTTTCTGGTTGTTGAACATGCCAAAAATCAATCTTAGAAACAAAAAAGACGGGGATTTTATCTACTGCGAAACTTTTATGAAATACCTGAGAGAGTGGTATTCAAGGATAATTCCCATATTAAATGAATATCACAATATAATAGCGTTTCAAGTGGAAAACGAGTATTACACCAACGAGGCCGAGCCGGATTATATCCAGGAATTATACGATATGGCGCGTTATATGGGAATCAAAGCGCCAATTTTTCACAATGACGTGCTTGGATTTGGTCTTTATTCGGATATAGTAAACATTTACGCCTTTGACAACTACCCGACAATCAATATGGACTTTGACTGGCGGGAATTCCCGGATTCTTTCGGGGTTCTGGACCACGCCGAGGAGAACCTGGGTGATTGCAAGGAAGACGCGCCTCTTTACATAGCAGAGCTGCAGTCCGGCTGGTATGACAAGTGGAATGGGCCGGGATACGAGCATATCAGGAAACTGTTCGGCAGGGAGCATGTTAATATTGTCACAAAGACCGCTCTTTCCCAGGGAATAACCATGTTTAACCACTATATGGGCTGTGGCGGGACTTCATGGGATCAGATACCAAGCTCTGAAGTCTATACCTCCTACGATTTTGCCGCTCTTATTACGGAGCAAGGACTTCCCGGGGAAAGTTACTATAAGTCAAAAGAAATTAATTACTTTCTTGATGCTTTTAATTTATCATCGACAGACTTAATCGCAGAAGGTCGGGATGTTATCGGAACTGAAGCCCCAAATGTCTTTGCAAAACTAAGACAGGACAATCTTAACGGTTGTAAATGGATATTTATAAGGAATTTAAACAAAAATAGCCTGGAATTTAACCTGGAAAGCGGAGATAGCTTATCCGTAAAGCCCTTTGACATGAAAATCCTCCCGCTTGGGCTTGAGCTAAAAGGATGTAAGATGGACTTTTCCGGCATGTCTATCTTTGCAAAGGCTGAACAGGGTGATAAGGAAATACTTTTAATGCTCATGGAAGAAAATAACGAGGTTAAATTATCAGGTTTTGACAGTATAGAAACCGGTTTATCCCTGGAAAAAACTGATGCACAGTTAATTATAAAGGGTGATAGCCTAAAAAACCTTGATTCCTGCGAATTTATACGGGGGAATAAATCCACGAAAATTATATTTTTAGACCAACAAACCTCGGATAAAACCTGGATTATCGACAATAAAATCCTGATAGGCCCGGAGTTGTTAACTGATAACCCGGAAAAAGCAGGCTTTAGCAAGGATTGTGAATTAAAAACCATAGGCATAAATAGTGAAATTAAACATAGAAATATATTGTCCCGGGAAGAAATAGAGCCGCCACGGCTTGAAAACTGGCAATGTTTTAAGGCAAGTCCTGAAATTGACCTTGCTTATGATACTTCCAGCTGGAATTTTATTAAGGATGGCAAGTTTGATTGCATTTCAAATGAGATTTATGATGATTATATCTGGTATAAAGGAATTTTTAACGGCCATATCGAAGAAATAGAAATAAATGCAAAACATTGTTATTCCATTTACCTGAACGGCAGGCAAATTTTCCATTTTGATTGTCTTGTCTACCAGGAAGGATGCGAAGTTCCTGAGAGAATCGCTTTTAACGTGGATAAACACTTTTTAAACGAAAAAGGTCCAAATGAACTGACAATTCTTACGCAAAACCTCGGTTTTGACCGCGGATTCCAGAATGAACTGCGAATTCCCAGAGGACTTCTGTCATTCAGGACGATCCCGGAAAAGGAAATCGAATGGCAAATCAGGGGCGGTTTAACCCCGATTATAGAAGAGTGGACAGAGTCTTCGCCGAAAAACCTGGAAGATGCATCCGATAATTCTTACTTAAAGATGCTTTATTCAACTTTTGAATGCCAAAAAAGCAGTGATATATATAATCCTATGGTTTTAGACCTCTTTGATGCGCCTTTTGAAAAGGCTGATATATTTTTAAACGGAAACATGATTGGCAGGTACTGGAAAGATAAAAGCCCTCAAACCCAATTCTATTTGCCGGAAGGATTTTTAGATGATAAAAACATCTTATCCCTTGTGATTTGGGAGATAAAACCTGAAAAAATATTTGAAAAAGGGTATGAAAGTCCTGAAAGTTATGTTAAAATAAAGATAAGAAACATTAAGCCCTTTAAGCTAATTTCAGTCAGAGAACTAATCTAAGTCACGCAGGAATAATAAAAAGGGGTACTTATGAACATTCTTCCAAGCTTTATTCTCAAAAAAATCTACCAAAAAGGAAGTTTAAAAAAAACTGCAGAGGGCGTTTCATTTAAACTTAAAAACATTCTGGGGCCCGGAATCGTTACAGGCGTTAATTTTATCAAGATTAACGATCAAATCTACAACTCATCGGTGATTAAGATTATAAAATCTAACGCATCAACTGTAGCGGAACAGATTTCAAGCGATAATCCCCTTATTTTCAAACTGAACGAGGATATCACCTGCGTAATTCAAAACTGCCTGGCTTTGCAGGAAGGCTTAAACAAAATCATGGTTGAGCTTATAAGCAAGGATGTTGGCAAAGTCAGCGTTACGGTCTCTGACGTGATTTGATTTATCTTAGTTTTAGAGACTGCTGCATAGATCACAAATTTAAATATGTATTATGTTTTAAAAATAAAACAATTTTTTATAAAAAGCTGGCGAAAATTCTTCTTGTTGGTTTTACCTGCTTATTGCCGGTTCTTGTCTTTATTTTTAAGGTTTAAGCGGAAAGTTCATTCCCTGGAATTTTCTGAACCCCCGGTAAGCTTAAAAGAATATGCTTTAAAGCTTCCGAAACCCCGGGTGGAGAAATTAAGACCGACTTACGCATTCATAAGGCGGCTGGAGTTTTATCCGAAAGTTAATATCCATAAAATGCGGGATTTTAAATCTTTATTAAAATGGAACAGGTTAAACCTTGATTATCCTGTGGTCATTAGAAATTATCCCCTTGGGTTTACGGCCAATTTAGGGAGACTTGACGGATCTAAACTTGAAATTAAAGTCCCACCGAAGGTCTTATCTGTGGAAAGAGGTGATTTTCACATTCCTGACAGGTTAAAAACTTATGAAGAAATTGTTAAAATTCTGCCCTATGTGAAAAAAAGCGGGCATAAAAAAATTTTTAAAATCCCTATAACCAAGGAACCGCTTGTAAAACACCAGTTTTCCCGCGAACAGATGCGGATAATAAGGGAAAAAATAGCTAAACAAAATAAAACCAGCTGGTTAAATATCCAGATATATGAAATTTACGACAAATTCTGCCCGAACCTTTATGTGAACGTAAAGCAGGCTTCCGGAAGCAAGTCCCTGGAATGTAGTTTAAGTTTTCTTGCAAGCGGTAAAAATCCGTCAAAAACTTATTATTTAGCAATAGGCCAACGACGTGATAATGGTCAATCAATCAATGCAATTGTCGATCCGGAGGATATAAAAAAAGCTGAAGATGGTTAAAAATATTTTTAGTTGGCCATTAATCATAATTAAATAACAGATAGAAATTTTCGGGGGGTTATGAAAATAAAGTCTGCTATAATTTGTATTTTAACTTTTATACTGATTTTTGCAGGAATAAAAACACTTGCCGGTGAGGGAGAAAACCTGGTTAATAACGGTTATGTCTATGAAAAAGACGAACAAAGCGTTTCAATAGGCTATCCGGCGGTTGATAAACTGGAAGTAAAAGTGTTTGGCCAGGCATACCCGGGCCAAAATATTTATTCACGCCTGGACAGGTTGGAAACATCGGTATTTGGCAGGAAAAACAATGCAAATCTAAGCGAAAGAGTCGACAGGCTGGATGAATATCTTTTCGGCTCAAAAAGATATACCATAGGCAGTAATTCGGAAAGTTTCAACAATTACAGCAGCAGCAACAGCTTCTCAAACGGGTTTAATAACAGGAACAGTTACAGCAGCGGCGGATCAAATATTACCTTTGGAAGCGGTTACCGGGATACTTCCCGGTTTGGTGATTTATCATCTTCCGAGTATTCCGGAGTGCTATATGACCTTGAAAATGAATTTTTAAATGCCACTTATTCCGGCGAACCTGCTAATGTAAGGGTAACAAGGCTTGAAAACCATTTATTTTCAAGCTCTATGGAAGGCTACCCGATGGAAGACAGGATTCAGAGGCTGGTCGCATACGCTGACGCGCGTGATTCAGACGACTTTTACGATGACCAGGTTAAAACGGCAAAATATAGTCAATTTGCAAATGGGGCAAACGCAATTTCGCTTTTATTTATGATACTTCAATTTTTCTTATAAAAAGCGTATATTAGAGGGGATGGTAAAAAAGATGGAAGAATTTATATCGACAGCATTTAGATATGCGATATTGTTTTGCGCGGGAATATTCATAATGATTCCTTTTATTGCGCAAAGCAGGATTTACTATCCCTCCAGGCAACATTTCCTTGTAAACATTAAATATGAAGACGTTTTTATTAAGACCCCGGATGGAATTAAAATAAATGCCTGGTATATTCCGCCGAAAGAAAAGGATATTACAGTACTTTTTTGCCACGGGAACGGCGGAAACCTTTCATTTTATGAGGAAATACTTACTTTGCTCAAGAGTAAGGGCTACGGTGTTCTTGCAATAGATTACAGAGGTTATGGCAAAAGTGAAGGTAAACCTGATGAACAGGGACTTTATGAGGATTTAAGATCAGCTGTCAGGTATTTAAGAGAAGAAAAAAATATTCATGAAAAGGATGTTATCCTGTTGGGACTATCGCTTGGGGGCGCAGTTGTTGCCCAGGTCGCTTCCGAAAATGAAAAATTCAGGGGAGTTATACTTTTGAGCACTTTTACAAACATTCCCGAAATGGTAAGCGAAGTTCTGCACAGGGCCTACTTCGGGGTTAAAACCGATTATAGTGATTATTTTTCCCATAAATTGTTCAGCCTAATGCCTTATTTTCAGAAATTTGACACCAAAAGCAAGATAGGGAATATAAAATCCCCGCTTTTAATCGCCCATTCCGTTCCTGACAATATAGTCCCGGTGGAAATGTCCAGAGAGCTCGCTTTTATAAGACAGGATACACGGGTATTTATATCAGAAACCGGTGGGCATAACGAATACAGCTGGTTTTACCCCGAGCTGCTTAATTTTCTTGGCGTTCTTGAGCAAACCCCCGGTAAATCATAAAATTTAGAAGCTGTGACGTTAACGTTTTTTAGACCGAAAAAACTCTTAAACCAATTTATATATGTGGAACTCCGCAGGCTGTAAGTTTTCATAAGCAAGGACGTTTTCTGCAAGGTTTTCAATAATTTTTACTTCTTCAAAAGTCCCTGACTGCGGATTGTAAATATATTCCGAAGCAGCCGAAAACCCTTCAGGCAGCTCTATTGTTGCATTTTCCACAGGATTGTTTTCTACGCATGTAAGCTCATCCAGTTCCTGTCCGTTTTTTATGCGGGTATATTCCTGTGGAGGGCGTTGATTTGCGGTTATAAACAGTCTTTCTCTCTGAGCTTCAATTTCCACCAGCCAACTTACAAACCCTGTTGCGTTGTTTTCAGAGTGGAGCCGGGCTTTTCCTTTTTTCAGAATTTCATTATCAATGGCAAAGCGTTCTATAGCGTTAAATTTATCGAAAAATCCAGGATGATCTTCCCGTTTCATTGACTTTTCTTCCCCAATGACTTCCTCAATTCCAACCCTGGTGTAGGACTCGTCCCCGTCTATGAACATAACCGGCCTTTGAGCATCATTTCCGCCGGGAATAAACTTTAACTTAAACCACTTGAAAAGCGCTCCGGACTCTCCCAGCTGGCCGGGATACTGGTTGATTTCCCTGAACTCGCCGTCCTGGTTATTATATGCTTTCAAAATAGACAGTTTTGCCTGTTGTCCATAGGTTTTATTGTACTGCTCAAGCTGGGCATTGTCAGCAATAATTCTTGAAACGTCTTTCCGGTACTGCGCTACGATGTCATTCCCCCAGAGCGCGTCGAATTTCATATCGTAATTATATTCCTTAAGCATATCATCCCAGAGCATGTATTCAGCCAGGGTAGCAAAATAAGGAGTTTCTTTCTTGAGTTCCTCGTTCATTCGCCTTAAAACAACCCTTGGAGCACGGTAACTTATTGGGACGCCGTTCTCTTCAGAAACCCTGTCAGTTATATGATCTAAATGGTCTACTCTATAGCCGTCAAAATTGTATTCAGCCCTTAATTTTTTGAGAAAATCAATAAAAAACTCTATAACTTCCTCGTTATATGTGCCATTTTCAAGGTTTACAAAGTAATATGGGGTCTGGCAGTCGAGGTTGGCAAAATGGGTAACGTCGTTTCCCTCGTAGTCGTAGTGTTTAAACAAAGGATGAGCGCCTTCCCCGCTCATTTTGTCAAAAACAGGGGTTCCCGACGAGTTCCATGCCCCTCCGCCTGCCGGCCATAATCCCAGGCAAATGAGCGATCCGATAATTTCACCGTGTTTCTCATCGGGAATATCTTCCTCAAAAACCTGCTCGGTTTCAGCTTTTCCAAGAATTTCATTAATTACCGCTTTCGCTCTTTTATGAAGATCCAGCTGGTTTTTCCTTTTCATCATTTCATCGGAAAACCTTTTCTTTTGCTTAAGAAGCTCTTCCTCAAACTTGTTGTAAAGCTCACGGAGCTCATCCGGAACTGACAAGTACTTGCCATTTAAGCTTTTTATTAATATGTCAGCGACAAAATCCACGCTTTCAGGCTGGTTATCCTGCTTTATCTTCTCTTTTAAGCTGTTTATTTCTTCAGTCAGGCTGGTTATAAGCTGTTTTACATTAAACCACCTTGCAGCATAAGGGTTAGCCAGGATTAATTTTGAAAACCTGCCTGTCTGGGGAAGCACATCGTAAATTACGGGATGTCCAGCAAGCTGGCACAGGCTGGTAAAAAGCCTTACCTGGTCTTTCACGTCAAGTCCGAGATTTTCTTTCAGGACTTTATCTTCAAGACCCGGACTTACCCCGCTGTGCCTGGGGATGTAAGCGCAGCCAAATTCCCGTGGATGGAAAGGAATCAGGTAAACCGTTGTTGATAAAATGCCTTCTTCAGGCTTTCCGGCGGGAAGAGTCACCAGCTGTTTAAGCCAGTCAATGAACTTTCCAGGTTCATTGCCGGAATTTCCGTCACCAAGCCCGGCAAGGTTGGTTAGCTTTATGTTATGCTGTTCTTTCATAAACCATTCGGCATTCTGAAAACCGGCTCTTTGTAAAGGGCTCAGGGAATTTTTATCAAAATTGAAGCCTTTTTCTGAATAGGTATTATTTAGTTTTAGTTTTTCTTCCAGCGCAACAATGGTTTCTGCAGCTGAAAGTTCTTTTAACGCTCTAATATGAGGATAAGGAATATATCCGTACCTGTTTATACTCTCTATGATGTGATTTTTTCTCTCTTGATTTATGTTTTCAATTTCATAAAGGTTTTTTAACCTTTTTATAATTTCGGTCAGGCTGTCTGAATTGATCTCCAGACTTGCTTTTGTGGTTCTCATTATTCTTATTCCCCAATTCATGATTTCAATTAATTATAATATAAATCCGGTATTCTTATTAAATATCGGGACAATTTTCAGCGATTAAGGGAAATTTTTATCTTCAGGGGGTTTTATATTGTAGAGGTAAAATTTTTTGTTGGAAAAATGTTATCAAAAATATCCGGTTTCACAGACTTAAATCAACGTCGGGCATACAAAAGGAGCAATAATATAGCTTCTTTTACGGGCACTAAACCTTTTGAACCTCTTTAACCCAGTCAGCGAAGATATAATTTGCATCCCTTGGGCCGGGGCCGGCTTCCGGGTGAAATTGCACAGCGCTTACCTTTAATGACGGGCAGCAAAAACCTTCGACCGTTTCATCATTAACGTTCATATGCGTAATTTGGATATTATCGGGCAGTCTGTCAATGCAAACGGCATAACCGTGGTTTTGCGCGGTCATAATAACTTTATTTGTCCTTAAGTCTATAACCGGGTGATTGCTTCCCCGGTGCCCAAATTTTAGCTTATAAGTATCAGCGCCCATTGCAAGCGCAAGTATCTGCTGACCCAGGCATATCCCGTACAGGGGAAGCTTGCCCAGAAGGTCTTTGGTGGTTTGGATTGATTCCTTGACGTCTTTAGGGTCTCCGGGGCCGTTTGACAACAGCGCCGCATCGAATTTCCCATCAAGAATAGTCCGGGCATTTACATCATAGGGAAATATGTGAATTTCACATCCTAATTCCCTTAAATGCCGTATTATTCCGGTTTTAACTCCCAGGTCAACCAGCGCTATGCGTTTTCCATCGCCTTTAATAATTTCTGCTTCTTTCCTGGAGACCTGTTGTACTACATCCGCCGGGAACGTAAATTCCGCCAGCTTTTTTTTCAGGGATCCTTTCAGTTGTTTACCCAGTGAGTCAGTTATTTTCTCGGAAGTTATAACACAATTCATAGCTCCTTTTGTGCGGATTTTTTTAGTCAGCATCCTTGTGTCCACACCGGTTATGCAGGGAATATTATTTTCCTTCAGGTATTCTATAAGGCTTTTAGAGCTTTTCCAGTTGGTTTCTATCTCGGAAAGCTCTTTTACGATAAATCCCCTGACCTGTATCTTTTCAGACTCAACATCTTGTTCGTTAATTCCATAGTTTCCCATAAGAGGATAGGTCATTACCACAATTTGCCCGGCGTATGAGGGGTCGGTCAGGATTTCCTGATATCCTGTCATGCCCGTATTAAAACAGATTTCGCCGAAAGTTGTTATATCCGCGCCGGCGGACATACCTTCTATTTCTGTGCCATCTTCAAGAATTATATGCGCTTTCATTATATTTTCTCCGCAATTAGTTGTGAACCTTCATGAATCATAGTCCCAATACCTTTTTCTGTAAAGATTTCCAGCAAAAGGCTGTGCTGAATCCTGCCATCCAGTATATGTACCGATTTAACTCCTTTTTTAACGCCTTCAATGCAGCAGTCAACCTTGGGGATCATGCCGCCTGCAATCACTCCCTTCCCGATTAAGTCTTCCGCTTCATTTATGCTCATGTTGGAAATTATTGAGGTTGGGTCGCTGACTTCCTTTAAAACACCTTCTATATCGGTTAAAAATACCAGCTTTTCAGCCTTGAGAGCCCCGGCAACGGCAGCGGCGGCATAATCAGCGTTTATATTGTAGGAACTTCCGTTTACATCCTTTGCAACAGGCGCAATAACCGGGATAAATTCTTTTTCTATAAGCGTCTCTACCAGGCCGGGGTTAACTTTTTCGACTTCACCTATAAACCCGGCATCTTTCCCGTTTATGAGCTTTTTTCTCGCAATAAGGATATTTCCGTCTTTTCCGCTTATCCCCACGGCGTTTAGGCCATGGCTTTCTATGTCCGTAACGATTGCCTTATTGATTTTGCCGGATAAAACCATCTCCACGGCTTCCATGGTTTCTTCATCGGTTATCCGCAGGCCTTCCACAAACTCCGGCTCCTTGCCGATTTTCTCAAGCTGCCTGTTTATTTCCGGGCCGCCGCCATGGACTATCACAGGGCAAATTCCCACCAGCTTCATAAGCACGATATCCTGGATAACGTTCTTTTTTAGCTCGTTATTTATCATTGCGCTTCCGCCGTACTTTATTACAAGGGTTTTTCCCCTGAATGACTTTATGTAAGGCAACGCTTCTATTAATGTTTTAGCTTTATCAATGTATTTTTGCATTTTAGTCCGGCATTATTTTTTCTATTACTATAAAAATTTTAACACGAGCTTAATTTATAAGTAGATAACTCGAGTCGCGAATTAGCTTAAAAGCAATTATAACAAGGTTTTAAATAGAGTTAAAATTTAAATTTTATTAAAATAAATTTTGCAAAATCATAAAT
>JANQIY010000323.1 GCA_028281965.1 Candidatus Gastranaerophilales bacterium | reverse complement strand
CTTATCGCGTATCAGCATTAATTGGCTAGACCCCGCATCAAGTGCGGGGTGACAGTTTAAGTTTAATTTATCCAATTTAGAACTGAATTGCCCTGTTTTCCTTATTCCTTAAATATATTCCCAGGGCAGCTGCTCTTCCGCTATATAAACTTTTAACTTAAACCCTTCCAGCAGTTCTTTCAGTACCGGCAAAATTATTCTTTCCGTTTCAAAATGACCTGCATCTATTACCGCAAAACCTTTTACGGAAAGGGCATCATGATATTTGACGTCTGCTGTTACATACAGGTCAACTCCTGACAATGAAGAGATCAGACCGCCTCCGCTTCCCGGCAGAATGGCAATTTTCCGGACTTTTTGAATGTTTGCCGGGTTAACCAGCTTTATTTTATCGCTGTTTAGCGTTTGTTTGACCTTATCTATAATGCCGGTAAGGGGTTCTTCCTGTAAAAGCTCGCCTTTCCTGCCAAGGCCTGTTTCTTCGCCTGTGTCCAGTGAAAAAAGACTGTTAAGCCCGAGTTTTTTTGCCAGGACTTCCGCAATCCCGCCTTTTGTTTTATCGAGGTTTGTATGGGCGCAGTATACCTGGAGGTTATTTTGAACAGCCTTAATCAAAGCCAGCCCGGCATGATCTTCCGCTGAAAACGCGTTGATTTTTTCAAATACCAGCGGGTGATGAGTTATTAAAAGCTCACAACCCTCTCCGGCAGCCTTTTCTACAACATCAACAGTTGGGGATAAAGCAAGCATAACTTTATTTATATTTTTATTGGCCAAATAAACCTGCCAGCCTGAATTATCCCAGTCTTCTACAAGGCTTAGCGGTGCAAAGTCTTCTATTTTTGATATTATTGCATCAAGGTTGTTCATAAATATCGGTTAACGTATGGCTTTTACGAATTTCATTCAGGATTCCCTGCTTGATTTCAATGGTATCCACGCCGAGTGTTTCGAGGACTTTCCTTGCAATTGAGTCTTTTTCCCCGATAATTGCCAGCAAAAGATGTTCTGAGGTGTATTTTTGCTTTTTAAGTTTCTTAGCTTTTCTCCAGGCAAGCGCAATAACCCTTTTTGCCCTTGGAGTATACATCAGCTCGTTATATTCCGAATAATTATGTCCCGGCCCAAGGATTTTTCTAACTTCTATCCGGGCATCCTTAAGGGTTACCCCGAGGTCTCTTAAAACCCGGGCTCCAATTCCCGTCCCTTCCCCGAGAATTCCAAGCAGAACCTGCTCTGTACCCACAATATTCTGCTCCATTAGCCGGGCTTCTTCCTTTGCGAGCTTCATTATGGTTAAAATTTCCGGTTTTTCCTTTTCAATAGGGTTTATTATCTTATGATAAAGCGTATCCGCGTTAATTCCCAAATCTTCAAAAATCCTGCAGGCAATGCCCTTTTTTTCCTGAAGAATTCCCAGAAGTATATGCTCAGCCCGGATGTAGGTTGAACCGAGCTCTTTTGCCTTATCATGAGCGCAAAGCAGGGCATTATAGGCTTTTGGCGTGAATTCAGGCTCATTGGTATTATATTCGTCTTTTCTGGAATCTATGCAGCTGAGTTTTTCCATAAAGCTTTCAGGGGTAATTCCCTCGCTTGACAGGATCTCATACAGCCGGGAATCCTTATTTTCAACTATCGCCTGGACAAGCTGCTCCGTGCCAAAAGCTTCATGATTAGTATGCTTGAGCTTTGCTTCCGCTATTTTCATAAGGTCTTTAAGCTCACCTTCTTCATAAAAAATTGATTTATCAAAAAACCTTACGGGCAAGTTGCGTGTTTCAGGGGTTTCTTCAGGGTGGACAAACGGTTTAACCGACTTATTGCTTACTTTTTCCACACTTGTCTTTATTTTTTCCAGGTTTACTCCAAAACCTTCAAGAAGAGTTGTTATACAGGTTTCTTCATCTCTTAGCAGGCTTAAAAACAGGTTTTCGGGAGTTACGTAATAAGTCCCGGAAGATTGCACAGTATACCAGGCTTCCCTGAGAATTTTCTTTACCCTGGAGCTGAACAGCATTGCCTCCGAGGAACTTTGTCCTTCATAGCGCTTAAATTGCCTGCTGTGAACGACTTCTCTCAACATATCCATATTCACTCCGGCAGACTTGAGGAGCCTGGAAGAGAGTCCTGAGCCTTCTCTTATGATTCCCGCAAGTAGATGCTCCGGGTAAATTTTGGCATGTTTTGCCATAAAGGCTTCTTCCTGGGCAAATAAAAGTACTTTAATTGCTTTTTCCGTATATCTTTCTATCAATTTATCCGTTCCCTGCTTTATAAATCCTATTTTTTTATTTTTTTAAGAGCCTTTTTTGCTTCTTCCTTGTCATCAAAATGAAACTTTTTTTCGTTGATTATCTGGTAATCTTCATGACCTTTTCCCGCTATTACTATGACATCTTCTTTCCTTGAGTTGACTATTGCCTGTTCTATTGCGATAGAGCGGTCATTTTCCACTATTATTTTCATCGTGTTTAGTTCCCTGATGCCTGTCAAAATGTCTGTAATGATCTGCTGGGGGTCTTCAGTCCTTGGATTATCAGACGTAATGATAATTTTATCGCAAAAATCTTCCGCTATTTTACCCATTTGCGGCCGTTTTGTAACGTCCCTGTCGCCTCCGCAGCCAAAAACGCAGACCAATTCGCCCTTTGCAGGGACAAGCGTCTTTGCCGACTCCAGGACATTTTCCAACCCGTTTGGCGTATGGGCATAATCAACTATAACCAGAGGTTTCGCAGATACCGTTTCAAACCTTCCCGGAATCGACGGGACTGATTCCACCGCTTTTACACATGTCTTTAAGTCGACTTCTTCCGCAAGACCTATCCCTATGGCAGTAAGGGCATTATAAACGTTAAACATTCCGGTAAGTTGAAGTTTTACGTTCCGGTTTCCGGCCGGGGTTTTGCAAAGGAACATAGTACCCTGCGGTGTAAATTTTATATTTTCTGCCGCTATATCTGCCGGGTTCTTTATCCCATAGGTAAAAACCTTTATATTCTCTATATCTTCCGGGATTAATCCGGTAAGTCCCTCCAGGTAAGCATCATCTATGTTGATAACTGCGTATTTATTCTTATCAGGCTCTTTTTTCAGCAAATTTAAAAGTTTCGCTTTGGCTTTAAAGTAATTTTCCATGGTTATGTGGTAATCAAGATGATCCTGGGTCAGGTTTGTAAAAGCGGCTCCTGAAAACTCGCATTCAGCAACCCTGTGCTGGTCAAGCGCATGCGAGCTGACCTCCATGACCGCTTTTTTAATCCCCCTGTCGGAAACGTCCCTCAATAACTTCTGAAGTTCCGGCGCCTGAGGCGTTGTATGGGCCGTGGAAGCATATTCATCTTCTGTGGAAAACCTGTTTCCAAGTGTTCCCATAAGAGCGCACTTTATTCCGGCATATTCAAAAATGGTTTCTACAAGGTGGGCTACCGTGGTTTTTCCGTTTGTGCCGGTTATACCGATTAAATCAATATCTTTTGAGGGGTTTTTATAAAACATTGCGGATAAATATGCCATCGCAAATTTTGTGTCTTTCACAACTATATAATGACAATTAATATCTTCCGGCAGTTTTTTCTGGCTTATTATTAACTTAGCCCCGTTTTCCACTGCCTGTCTTACATAGTCATGTCCGTCCGATTTTTCTCCCCGGATGCAGACAAAAATGTTTCCGGCTGAAACTTTTCTTGAGTCCTGGGTGATTCCCGAGTAATTATAAGTATTAAAAATTTCCTGATTTGATATTTCAATCGGTTCAACGCAGTCAATTACTTTTTTTTCAATATTCACTATAGATAAACCTTCTCAATATTCTGACGTTAAAGTATGCTACTAAGACTATTATAACCAAATTTTACAGTATAGTAACAACTTTTATTATTATATAAATTTATCTCTGACTACTTTTAACATAATCTGACTTTAAGTTTAACACCCTGCCGACTTCAATTGCAACAGAATTAAAAAGAGGTTCCGCGACTGTTGATCCCCATGCGTTTTTGCTTTTAGGGTTGTCAATAACCACCATAATCAGCGCCCCCGGGTTGCTTGCAGGAAAATACCCGATAAAGGAAGCGTAAACTTCTTTTGAAGAGTAGCCCGGGCCATTCGGATTGGGTTTCTTGGAAGTCCCGGTTTTGCCAGCCACAAGGTATTTGGGGAATTTTCCGGCATCAGGCGTACCTTTTTCTATACTTTTAGCCAGAAGTTCCGTAATTATTTTGCAGTTTTTCTCGGAAAGAATTCTTAATTTTTTTATTTTTTCCGGGTCATTATGGTTTTTAATCACGTGAGGAGTAATCCAGACCCCATTGTTGGCGATTGCACCAACCGCAGCCGCCATTTGTATAGGCGTAGTAGCGATGCTGTAACCGTAACCGATTGAGCCCTGGGTAATTTTGTCCCATTTTTCTATTCCCGGAAGTATTCCCGCCGACTCCCCGGGCAGGTCAATCCCGGTTTTTACCCCGATCCCGAACAGGTTCAACATTCTGTAATGGTCATAAGGCGACATTTTTAAGGCAACTTTAAGGCTTCCCACGTTGCTGCTATGCCTGAAAAGGTATTCTAAACCAATTAACCCGGGGTCGGGATTCTTGTAGTAATCATGGTTTCTTATTTCCCAGCCCTGGACTTCAATTTTGCCGGTATCATCAATTTTTTCGTTTTCGGTAATAGCTCCGGTCTCCAGCGCGGCGGCAATTGTTAGAAGTTTAAACGTGGATCCCGGGGGATAAACATCGCTTAATGCCCAGTTTTTTATGACTGAGGGACTAAAAAGGTTATACCTGTTAGGGTCATAGGTCGGATAAAGAGCAAATCCGAGAATTTCTCCGTTTCCAGGGTTCATTACTATGACCGTTCCCCTGTCAGCGCCGGTTTTCCTGGCAACCTTCGCAAGCTCGGTTTCAGCTGTATGCTGAATTGCAGAATCTATTGTAAGGACAAGTTTTGAGCCTTTTAGCGGTTCTGTCGCAATTTTGGGGTCGGTATTAAGCTCATAAATCACATTGCCCCTGCCGTCGTATTCGACAGAGCTGGTTTTGGGAAGGCTGGCAAGATTTTGCTCGCCCGTGCTTTCAACTCCTGCCGCAAGATCAGCCTCAAAATTTATATATCCTAAAATATGTGAAGCCAGGTTTTCCTGCGGGTAAATTCTTTTGCTTTTTTTTACAAAGTCCAAACCGCGTATTTTTTGCCTGGAAATTTCCGGTTTTATATTTTGCTCAACTATATTTAAATTTACGTTTTTTGCAAGGGATATTGTTGAGTATTCATACTTGCTTAATTTGTTCCTTAAAAACCATTCCGGCTGGTTCAGGTGCTTTGACAGCGCCTCCGCAATTACTTTCGGGCCTTTGTCCCGGACATAATAACGGGGATGGGCGTAAATATCATACACGGTAGTATCTCCGGCAAGTCTTATCCCGTTTCTATCGAAAATTTCTCCCCTGAAATACAAATCCCGGTCTGAACGCCTGTTTAAGCTCGCTTTCTGCCTGAGCTCACCACTTTGCAATATCTGGTGAAACCCCAGTTTTAAGACAATAATGCCCGCAAGAGCAAACAATAATACTTGTATAAAAATTGCCCGAAAATTATATTTTTTTAAGTTTATATTTAAAAAAGATTTCATTTCTACAGGTTTTTAACAAATTTTGTTCAATCATAATTAACCCGAATCACGAATTAACTTAAAAGCAATTATAACAAGGTTTTAAATGGAGTTAAAATTTAAATTTTATTGAAATAAATTTTGCAAAATCATAAATAAAAACAGGGGCAAACGAGGCGAC
>JANQIY010000320.1 GCA_028281965.1 Candidatus Gastranaerophilales bacterium | reverse complement strand
GGAAAAGAGGCTCCGCTGCGAAATGCGGACAGCGCCGCCTGCTTCGCGCCTCTTTTCGATTCTCTATAATTTTTTGGCAAATGTTGCATACATGCAATTAGCAATTCGAGTACTTAAGTTTTTATTGTTTACTCCTTAATGCGGAAGTTTTTAAATTCTTTTTATCTTGTAAAATTGATAGATGCAAAAAATTCAATAAAGTTCTTAATGTTAACACTTGTTTAATGTACAATCAGTTTAGCTAAAATAGTACAGTTATTGTCATAGCTCATAGGCTTTCCACTACTTAAGAATGCTGATAAGATTGCTGTAGTGAATCATGACAAACTGTAGAAATGGGAAATCACGAAGAGTTAATGAACAATCCTGGCGGTGACTATAAAAACTCTACGAGATGCAGTTTAAGAAAAACGAAAATATTGCGGTTAGACAAAATTAATTTATAAATATAGAAATGAATAAAAAAAAAGAATTAGCAATAGTTTTAGGCGCAACAGGAAATATGGCATTTGCCCTGGGAAATGTTTTAATCGGGCTAAAAAAGCATAATCCTGCATTAAATGCTGATATTATTGTTTTTGAACAGGGAATTTCCGAAAAAGACAAAGAAATAATTCAATCAATTATTCCTGTCGAGTTTATTTCATACAGGTTTCCGATTAAAGATGCTTTGACCGGGGAAACGGTTAATAAATTTAGCGAACTTACTTTTTCACGGTTCGAATGCTTTAAAATGCTCTCTGGGTATAAAAAAGTACTCTGGCTTGATATTGATATCCTTATACAGAAACCGCTTGATAAGCTATTGAATGAAACCTCAACAGGAATTTCGCTTGCAGCAGGGGATAAAAAAGCTTCAGACTTTACAATTGAAGTTAAGGATATACCTAAATACAACGCTGGTGTAATGTACATACAAGATAATCTTCCCGGTTATAATGAACTTGCTGATTGGTGCTATGATAAAACAGCTGAAATGGCAAAATACTTAAAATGTGCGGATCAAGGCATTATTAACTTAATGGTAAAAGAACACAAATTAGATGTCCATTTGCTGCATTGTCAATATAACTTTAATCCCATTTTTGGCTTTAGCGGTAAGTCTTGTACAATACTTCATACGTATTGCCCGCAAAAATTCTGGAATTTTTGGAACTATAAAGAATGGAACCAGAATAACAAAGAATGGTTAAAAATGGGTGGTAGTCGATATACAGGTAAACGGGTTAATTTTATTGAAAGATATTTTCAATTAAAAAACCTGCCGAATCCTTTTAGAAGACCCAGGGCATTATTCAGGGCTCTTTTTATTCATCGGTTCGTAAAAAAAGATGAACGGGTTCCGCAAAATTTTACAAACGACGTTGAAGAGCTCATTAAAACAAATGATGTAAAAGCAAAAAAGCTTTTTGAGGAATCAAAAAATAAATTTTCGATACCCAGGTCTGTTCAGACTAATATAAATAGTAATTTCACTCTGGAAAAGCAATATTTTCACGCTGATTATATTTTTGAAATTGAAAATGCAAAAGTTTGGGGCAAGGACGGAATAGTAATAACTCCTGATAACAAGGCTATAAATGGTGTTAATATTATGTATAAACATATAGCTCCGTTTGAAAAACACGATATTTTTTCACGGGTCAGACTGCCAGAGATTAAGGAACTCAGGGGAAGTGTAGCTGTTCTTACTTCTCTTTGGCCGGATTTTTATTACCATTGGATGATGGATATTTTACCCAAATTTTATTTACTGGAAAAAGAAGGAATACAACCGGATTATTACGTAATAAACCATCAGGACAAACGTTTTCAAAACTACACACTGGAAAAACTTGAAATAGATAAAGACAGGATTGTTAAAACATCTAAGAATATGCATCTGAGGGCAGAGAAAATTATTTTGCCTGCAATGCCAGGATTTACCGGTTATGATCCATTATGGGCAATTGAATATATTAAAAACAAATTCTTGCCGAGAAATATTCAAAAAAATTACCCTGAAAGGATTTTTATTAGTAGAAAAAAAGCTTTTTCAAGGAGATTTTACAATCAGGAAGAAGTTGATAAAGTTATTAAAAAATATGGTTTTACCGAAATTTTTCTTGAAGATATGACCATAGAAGAGCAAGCACTGCATTTTAACAGGGCAAAAATTATTGCAGGACCGCATGGCGGGGGAATGACGAATTTTATTTTCTGTTCGCCCGGCACAAAAGTAATGGAAATGTTTCACCCTGAAGTTCCAATAAATTGTTATTTTAATATCGCAAACACCCTGGGGCTTGACTATTATTATGTTCTAGCTGATGCAGTTAAGAGTAAAATCAAAAAAAATGGTGTTAAATACAATAATCAGGATATTATAGTTGATATTGATATACTGGAAAAAACAGTAGAAATGGCATTGAGTGATGAAAATTCCTTTTCTATACGAACTTGAAAGATATATAAGAGAAATCAAAGGCCGAAAAAATAAGATAGGCTTTCTTCATTACGGCTTCAACTTTAATTTTGGAGATATGCTAAATCACGACATTTTAAGATATATGGACGTTGAATACTACTATGCCTCAAATAAGGATTGTGATTTTATATCGATAGGAAGTATTCTTGAGGAATTGGTTTCAGATAAAAAACTTTTCTGTAAAGGCTCAAAGATTGTAAATATCTGGGGAACCGGTTTTATGCTTCCAATTCAGCCTCATAGACAGTATTTTAAACGAAAAGTGAATATATGTGCGTTAAGAGGGGTACGTTCAAAGGAAAGGTGTGAAGATATTTTGGGTGAAAGTCTTGATGGTATAGCTCTTGGGGATCCAGGGCTTTTGATTTCAAAAATATTTCCCATGGAAAACGTTGAAAAAAAATTCGATATCGGGGTAATTCCTCACTATATTGATAAAGAAAGTGAATACTTAAAAAATATCCAGCTGGAAAATAAAACTTGTAAATTTATAGATATACAAGGTAATACAAAAGATATAGCAAGACAAATGAATGAATGCAGATTTATTTTATCTTCAAGTTTACACGGATTAATAGCAGCCGATAGCTATGAAATTCCTAATAAATGGGTGAAATTTTCTGATAAAATTGGTGGGGGATATTTTAAATATCAAGATTACTACTCAGTTTTTAATATTGAAAATATAGTACCCATTGACTTAAGGGAAAAAATTATTACAGATGAAATCATTGAAAAAGCAGAAAATAACTATTCAATAAAACTATCAACTATAAATAATATCTGCAATAGTCTTCTTGAAGCTTTTCCTTTGTAAGCATTTTTTATGATATCATTCTTTATGGCTTTAGTGGCAGATATATCTGTTACTTTACGGAAAGATGAGAAGATATGAAAATTCCTCTTTTATATGAAATAGAAAAAACAATAAGAAACTTTTTCAAAAAACCAAAAGACTTTTGTATTAATGAAAAAATTGAACTGTATAGAAAATTATCTGATGCCGAAGATGTTTCAGGAACTCCTTTTGTATGTCAACCTACCTTGCTTTTGGGAAAAGGGAAAATTGAATTTGGAGAAAACGTCAGGCTTGGATATTTTCCGTCCCCTTATTTTTATAATGGATACATGCACTTTCAAACACAAGGGGAAAAGGCAATTATAAAAGTTGGATCAAATACAGTTATAAATAATAATTTTATTGCAATTGCAAATAATGCTTCCATTGAAATTGGAGAAAGTTGTTTATTTAGTTATAAAGTAGAAATTATCAATTCTGACTTTCATAATATAGAACCGGATAAAAGACACTCTGGCGGCGGCGGAATTTCAAAAGATGTAATTATCGGTAATAATGTATGGCTGGGAAGCTCTGTTAAAGTGTTAAAGGGAGTTACAATAGGTGACAATTCTGTTGTAGGTGCAGGATCTATTGTAACAAAAGATGTACCTGCAAATACCTTGGTAGCTGGGAATCCGGCAAGAGAGATTAAAAAAATATGGTAAAAACATCTCTAATCTCATATATAAACATAGGAGTTATAAATTAATAGTGAAATTTAGACTAATAAACTTAAAGTTTTTGGGAGACGAAAGAGGTAAATTAGCTGCTTTTGAAAAAAACACTAATGTACCTTTTGATGTCAAAAGGGTTTTTTATATATGGGGAACTACCAACGATTGCTCTCGTGGTTGTCACGCAAATAAAGAATCTGAATTTTTACTAGTTACTATAAATGGTTCTTGTTATATAAAAGTAAATGATGGTAGAAATAGTGATGTATTTATCTTAGATACCCCAAGTAAGGCTTTATATTTAGATAAAATGGTGTGGAAAGAAATGTATAATTTTTCTCCTGATGCAATTTTACTTATTCTATCAAATGAAAAATACAATGAAAATGAATATATTCGAGATTACAAAAAATTCTTGGAGATGGTAAACGATTGAATTATTTTACTCATAGGCTTTCAGACGTTCAGTCTAAAAAAATTGGCAAAGGCACAAATATTTGGCAATATTGTGTAGTTTTATCCAATGCTGAAATAGGAGAAAATTGTAATATTTGCAGTCATTGCTTTATTGAAAATGATGTAATAATAGGTGATAAAGTAACGATTAAGTGTGGTGTTCAGATATGGGACGGCATAACAATAGAGGATAGTGTTTTTATTGGACCTAATGTTACCTTTACAAATGATAAGGTTCCAATGTCTAAACAATTTCCGAAGGAGTTTTTAAAGACCACTATAAAAAAAAGGGCTTCAATTGGGGCAAATGCCACTATTTTACCAGGAATTACAATTGGAGAAAATGCAATAATTGGAGCGGGGTCAGTAGTTACAAAAGACGTGCCAGCAAACTGCAAAGTAATTGGAAATCCTGCAAAAGAAATTAAAAACTTATGATAAAATTTTTAGATTTATATAAGATAAATAAGTATTATAGGACAAATATTGATAACGCAATAAAAAGAGTCCTTGATTCGGGATGGTACGTACTAGGAAAAGAGTGTAGAAACTTTGAGGAAGAGTTTGCTCAATATTGTGGTGTTGAATACTGTATTGGGGTAGCAAATGGACTAGAAGCACTTGATTTAATTATAAAGGCATATAAACTTAATAAACATGATGAGATAATCGTACCTGCTAATACATATATTGCCTCTATTTTAGCTGTTTCTAGTAACAACTGTACGCCTGTTTTAATTGAACCAAGTATTAATACTTTTAATCTTAATGCCGATTTAATTGAAGAAAAAATAACAAATAAAACAAAAGCAATTATGGTTGTTCATTTGTACGGACAAGCATGTGATTTGACAAAAATTATAAAACTGGCAGAAAAATACAACCTAAAAGTTATAGAAGATTGCGCCCAAGCTCACGGAGCTTACTACCCCAACACTAATAAGCGTGTTGGATCATTAGGTAACGCAAGTGGTTTTTCATTTTATCCGGGAAAAAACTTAGGAGCACTAGGAGATGGTGGAGCTATTACAACCAATTGCGATGAATTAGCTCAAAAGCTTATTGCTTTAAGAAATTATGGTTCACATAAAAAATACGAAAATCTTTATAAAGGGATAAATTCCAGACTTGATGAGATACAAGCGGCAATACTAGGGGTTAAACTCCAGCATCTGGATACAGAAAATCAAAAAAGAAGGGAAATTGCTAAATTATATAGAGAAAATATAAATAATAATAAAATAATACTACCCTCTACAATTGATAAACGGTCTCACGTTTGGCACTTATTTGTAGTGAGGAGTCAAGAACGTGATAAATTTCAAAAATATTTATTGAAAAATGGTGTTCAAACTATGATACATTACCCAATACCACCTCATAAACAAGAAGCCTATATAGAGTATAAAGGATTAAATTTACCTATAACTGAAAAAATACACAATGAAGCTTTGAGTTTACCAATTAGTCCTGTTATGACAAATCAAGAAATAGAAAAAGTTATTAAGGTTGTAAATAAATGGTAGAAAAAGAAAACAAAATATTAGTATCAGTATTAATTCCTTATTACAAAGGCAAAAAATATATTGAAGAAGCAGTTTTGTCTGTAATAAATCAAACTTATAAAAATATTGAAATTATAGTTATTAATGATAGTCCTGAAGATAAAATTAATACTGATTATATTATGCAGCTACAGGAAAAGTATAAATTTAAGCTTGTTCATCATGATAATAATATGGGTCTTACAAAAGCCTTAATGACAGGATTTAAAAACTCTAAAGGAGAATATATTTCTATTTTGGGACAAGATGATTTATTTGTTCCAGAGAAAACTCAAATTCAAATAGACTTTTTTGATAAATACAAATCATATGTTTGGGTATATGGCAATATTGAGAAGTGGAATCAGAAAGAAAACACTAGGCTAGTAATGAATGTAGATAATACTCTCAAAAGAGTTAAAGAGCAAACTATACTTCCAGCTTTATATTATGGAAATTCTTTTGCAGGACTTTATTCGCAAAGTTCTTTAGCAAAAAGGCAGGTTATAGAAAAAGATATATTACCTCTTTGGTGTAAGTTAACTGCTGATGTATGGCCTGTAAATATCAGGTTGTTTGAGAAATACCCCGATAAAATTGGGGTAATAAAAGAGCCTATGACAATATATCGATTACATGACAATAATACAATTAATAATCATTTTAAAATGTTTTCATTAATTGTTCCGACAATAGTTGAAATGTGTCCTGAGGAACTTCACCGAGAATTAATAGAAAAGAATATGGCTTGCTTGGGAATAGATATGGATAAAACTTACAATAAAATAAAAAGAGAAATTAAAAGATTATTTAAAATAAGGTAGTCTATTATACTTGAGTTGCTAATTAGCCAAAAGCCAGGATATGACTATGCAACATTTACCAAAAAATTATAGAGAATCGAAAAGAGGCGCGAAGCAGGCGAAATGGACAGCGAAACAACTTGCAGTCCCTGCTTCACGACGAAAATGCGTACAGCTCCGCCTGTTTCGCACAAGCTGTCTGCATTTTGCAGCGAAGCCTCTTTTCCGCCTATGGGGCGGTTGTGCGCGGCAGCGGGAGCTAACGCGGTAGATCATTCAGGACGAGTTTTGGCTAATTGGCGACCCGAGTTATTTTGTATTATAACTGTTATAAAAGAGGATAAAATTAATTTTATATGCTAGATTTCATCTTATGGATAGTAGTACTGGGATTAAGCCTGTTTTTTTTAGTTAAATCGTCTGATTTTTTTATCGAGTATGCTGAAAAAATAGGGATGTTCTTAGGTTTCCCTTCTTTTGTAATCGGGATTATTATACTTGCGGTAGGGACGTCATTACCTGAGCTGGTATCTTCTGTGGTTGCGGTTATTAAAGGTTCGTCAGAAATTGTAATGGGAAATGTGCTGGGCTCGAACATCGCAAATATACTGCTGGTTTTGGGTGTTATTTCCGTTATGAAAAAAGGGTTCAGCTTAGGCTCAAGATGCATGAAGTTTGATTTTGCGTTGCTTTTTGCAGTAACGGTTATCCTCTTAATAGCCAGCTACAACAGGTCTATAAGTTTTTATGAAGGTAGCGTTCTTTTATTCCTGGTTGTAGTTTACATTTTTCATACAAATATATCCGAAAAGCCTATTATTGAGGAAGTTGAAACCGGGGTAAAAGATAAAAATATTCTGAAAAACACGGCTATTTTATTTGCGTCCTGTTATTTAATTTATATCAGCTCGGACTGGACTATAAAATCGGTAATTACCCTTTCGGAGCTGTTGTTGATCCCAAAAGAATTCATAGCCATAACCGTTGTGGCTTTTGGGACGTCGCTTCCTGAGCTTATAGTAAGTTTTTCAGCCGTGAAAAAGGGCAGCTCAGATATGGCTATAGGTAATATCTTAGGTTCCTGCGTATTTAATACCCTTGCCGTAGTAGGAGTATCAGCGCTGTTTGGAAAACTTCTGGTTACTGATAACCTGTTGAATTTAGCTTTTCCGGTATTGTTCCTGTCAGTTATTTTGTTGACGATTAATGGTCTTTCCGGCAGGATTTCACGTTTAAGCGGCGGAATTTACATTGTGATTTATTTTCTCTTTATTATTGGGCTGAATTTTACCAGGTAGTGGAAAAAAAGAACTTTTTAACCGGGCGGGCTTCTAGGTCTCTTAACCAGGTAATAATCTATTTTTGCCTGGCTTCTTTTAATTCTCTGTACCTTCTAAACTTTGCTAGACGGGAAAAAGAAGCCAGGCAAATCAGCACAAACACAATTAACGCCATATAAACCCAATGGGCATTCACCATAAAAGTAGCAATAATTCCACCTGCAACGCACAGGCAATATAAAACCGCAACAGTCCTGTTCTGTGAAAGCCCGGATTTCATAAGTTTATGGTGAATATGCTCATTATCCGGTTTCATGGGGTTATTGCCTTTTAAAAGCCTTCTTAAAACAGAAAATGACAGGTCAGCTATAGGAACAGTAAAAATTAGTACAGGCAAAAGAACGGATACAGCAACACTTTTTACCACGCCGGTTACAGAGAGCCCAGCAAGAACAAACCCTGAAAATAAAGCTCCTGAGTCTCCCATAAATATCCTCGCCGGGTAAAAGTTAAATACCAGAAATCCCATTGTTGAACCGGCAAGTAACGCTGCAATAACCGCACTTTCCTGATGGCCTGAATATATGGCGACAGTTCCGAGAGTTATCGACATTATGGTAATTACCCCTCCTGCAAGCCCGTCTATACCATCAATAAAATTAACGGCATTGGCTATGCCGACCAACCATAAAACAGTCAAGGGAAAGCTTAGCAAACCAAGCGCTATAGGATCGCCAAATGGATTGGAGAGGATTTCTATACTTACTCCCGCAAAAAAGGCCACAGCTGCCGCAAATACCTGGATTGCCAGCTTAAGGTACGGGCTTAAATCGTAAATATCATCTATTATGCCGAGTACAAAAAGTATACTGCCCCCGATAAATATTCCCGCTATACCGGCTTCATAGTTAAAATCAGGATGAACAAGCACAAGAGCACAAAAACCTAAAATGGAGGATATCCATATTCCTGCTCCTCCCAGGGTAGCAACGGGTCTTTTATGAATTTTTCTTTTGCCGGGAAGGTCTACAAATCCTCTTTTAAGGCAGAATTTTCTTATAAACGGGATTATGGCAAGAGCAATTGAAAATGTTATTAAAAAACCCTGTGTATATGAATTAAACAAAAAACTACGCTCCTTAAAAACTTAAACTGCTCCAGTTTATTATATTAAATCAAAATAAATTTAAACTACTACAGTTGAGTAACTTGAATTGCTACAGTATAAGTTTTGCGTATTTTTTGTATATTAAATTATTATTATCTTGACAGTTTTTGTTTAATTATGATAATTTAATTTTGAATCATCTAAATACGACAATAATTCAGTGATAGTCAGGAAACTACGGAGGCGAGAAGGCAAGTATGGCACAAGGAATTTCATCAAGAACAGCAGCAAATTATGTTAGAACAGTTCCCGCAAGTAATTTAAAATTCAGAAACGGCTATTTACAGGTAAAAGCAAAATCATTACCATTACAATCTGCTCAAAAAGCTCATACTGCTCAAAAACTTGATTTAAAAGTATAGTTTAAAAAGTTTAAAAAATAAAAAAGCTGGCTGTTATAGTCAGCTTTTTTATTGAAACCGGTATTTTACAAAAATTTTAGGATTTCTGGACTACATAACCTGTTGGTTTTATAATTTATAAAAAGCCCGAATGGAGAAATTAAAAAGCATGTCAATTCAAAATATAAAAAAAGACACAGGAAACGGAAAAAAGTTAAATATAGATTTAAATAGCGATTTTGGCCAGTCCTTTGGGGTTTATAAAAGCGAAATTGAGCTGGAACTGCTGCCTTATATCAGCTCTGCAAACATAGCATGCGGGCTTCATGCGGGAGACCCTTTAACCATTATGAATGCGATAAAATCCGCTGCCTGCAGAAATGTTTCTATAGGAGCGCATATTGGATATCCTGATATACAGGGGTTTGGCTACCGGAGCATGTCTCTTGGTGAAGAGGAAATGAAATCGATTGTGATTTATCAGATAGGAGCTCTTAACTCCCTGGCAAAATTGTATAATTACCAGGTTGAATATGTAAGACCGCATGGCGCTCTTTACAAGCAAATATCAGAGAATTATGAAACGGTATTATACCTGGTAAAGGCAATTGCGGCTTATGATCCCTGGCTTGTACTTGTAGGCCCTCCCTGCGATAATTTGATAAAAGCAGGGGAAGAAGCAAATATCAGGGTTGCCCAGGAAGTACAGCTTGATAAAAAATATAATATTGACGGAAGTATCGACTTTGAAGCCGGTGATATTGTAGATTTTGATTATTCTGTTAACCTGTTAGAAACACTTATAAAGGATTCTGCTGTTTTAAACAACCAGGGCGGTAAAACAAAGGTTGATTTCAACAGTATTCACTTAAATATGAAAAGCACGGTTTCAGTTGAAATCGCCCGGAAAGCGAGGGAGTTAATCAGTTCCCCGGTGCCGGTTACAGGAACTTTTGTCGCA
This sequence comes from Candidatus Gastranaerophilales bacterium, assembly GCA_028281965.1. Classification (GTDB taxonomy): domain Bacteria; phylum Cyanobacteriota; class Vampirovibrionia; order Gastranaerophilales; family UBA9971; genus JANQEB01. The sequence continues at coordinate 1,125 of JANQIY010000320.1, read as the reverse complement.
AACAGCGGATGGCTGGAATAAACTCGAATAGAAATTTAAGTAAAAATTAGTTTTTATGAAATCAAGAAAAGTAAACTTAGCGGTTTTAGCGTCAGGAAGCGGAAGTAACCTTGCAGCTTTGATTGATGGGGTTAATGACGGGGTCATTACTGACGCTCGGGTCTCTGTGGTTATTTCCAATAAAAAAGACGCTTATGCGCTTCAAAGAGCAGAAAAAACCGGTATTCAAGGTATAAGCATAAAAAGGTCAGATTTTGCCTGTGATAAGGATTTTGACAGGTATTTGCTCAAGAAATTAAGGGAATTTAAAATTGACGTGGTATTACTCGCGGGATATATGAGGATTCTTACAGAACCGGTTCTGGAAGCTTATAGGGAAAGGATTCTTAACATTCATCCGAGCTTACTGCCTGAGTTTGGGGGAAAAGGAATGTACGGAATGAGGGTTCATGAAGAAGTTATCAAGTCAGGCGCTCCGGTTAGCGGCTGTACGGTACACCTGGTGGATGAAAATATAGATAGAGGCCCGATATTAGCCCAGGCATCAGTTAGCGTTCTTCCGGGAGAGACCCCGCAGGAATTAGCGGCGAAGGTACTTAAGGAAGAACATAAACTCTATCCTGCTACGGTGCAAAAATTTATTGCCGAACTTGATATTTGATCTTTAATTAAAAGTTCTTACGCATTTTATCATCCTGAACCACTGACTGACTGCTATAACCGTAATTCCCGCTAACAGTTTTGTGGGGTTAAATTTAACTTAAACACTCCAGCGCTGTTTGTATTGACTCGGTTGAATACTTATCGGCAACAGACCAGCTGGTAATTTCCTCTTCTGACAGGCCGGAAAAGGCGCATAATTTCTGCATCAACTTCTTGGAAACAGGCTTCTTCCCCAGCACAACCTGGCTTAACCAGCTTTGATTATAGCTTATAACCTTAGAAAAAGGGTTTATGGTTAAATTGTGCTGCTTCTAAATTTTTATTTTACTGTTTTGTTATTGTTAACAACTAAAATATTCCTCACGATAAATTAGCCGGATTTTATCAGTCATATCATTGGTTTTACAATTCAGGTTAGGTATTAAGTACAATGTAAAATAATATTATTAGATACCTGTATAT